>JAPLOC010000283.1:0-1624 GCA_026692825.1 Planctomycetota bacterium
CGCTCCCCAGGCTGAACAGGTCCGACCGGGCATCGAGCGCTTCCCCCCGGATCTGCTCGGGGGACATATACTGTGGGGTGCCGGCGATCAGACCGGTCCGGGTGATCTGGGCGTCATCCACCGCGCGGGCGAGTCCAAAATCGGTAAGCATCACCCGCTCGACGCCGCGCTCCAAAAGAATGTTCGCTGGCTTCACATCGCGATGGACGATTCCCTGAATGTGAGCGGCGGCCAGTCCCTTCGCGGTCTGTAATCCGATCCGCAGCACGTCGACCGTGTCGAGTGGACCGTGCCGTTCGATGCGTTGTTGCAGCGATTCGCACGCCAGGAACGGCATCACCAGGTACGGCAGTTTGCCATTCGAGTGCACCGACAAAATCGGCATCACATTGGGATGCAGAATCGCCGCCACGGCCTGCGCTTCTCGGGCGAACCGCCGTCGCGCCGGACCACCGACCGCCAGGTGCGGGGCGAGAACCTTCACTGCGACCAGCCGCTCCCATTCCCCCCCGGCCGATCAGCTCCACGATGTCAATTTCTCCCAGTCGGCCGATCGCGTCGATCGCCGACGAAGGCTCCAGAAAATCGACGGCGAAATCGATCGCCGACTCTTCGTCGAGGTCTTCGGAATCGGCGGCATGTGACAAGGACGAACGCAGGGACGAGCCAGTCGAAGAGTCGGCTTCACTCCGCAGCGCGATGCGGACCTTCGACCAATCGCCTTCGTCTCCCGCGAGGCGTTCCAACTCACGCTGGCAGGAGACGCAGGTGGTGAGATGTCGCCCCAGCGATTCTTCCTCACCTTCGCTCAGCCGGTCGGCGACCGATCGTCGCAACAGGTCGGCGTCACAGGTTGTGTTCATGACAGCACCTTTTCGATCTGTTCGCGAATTCTGGCGAGAATTCGGCTCCGCGACATGTAGATGCTCCCGGGCGAGACATTCAGCTCGGCCGCCACGTCGGCGACGTCGCGCCCTTCAATTTGCGTTTCCCAGAACGCTCTCCAGGACGATTCGCGAAAATCGCCGCGAACCTGTTCGGCGGCCCACACAATCAGCTCGTGGTCGTATTCCCGGGCACGCGCGCTGTCGATCGCCTCGTCCGCGTGGGCTTCGAGCTGTTCGAGCAGATCGGAACCTCCCTGACCTCCCACCTGGCGACGTTCGCGCATCAGGAATTTGATCGAGACATTCCGTGCGACCCCACTGAGCCATCGGCGGAACGAGGCGGACTGACCGTCGTCCTTCCACCGGTCGACCGACCGCACGATTGCCATCAGCAGTTGCTGGGTGACGTCGGCGACGTGGCGATCGGGAATTCCCTGGCGTCGCACCAGTCGAGTGAGAAACGGTTCGTAATCGCGGGCGAAATCGGTCCAGGCCGGCTCGTTGCGCGAGTCTTTCAATCGCAGGATCAGGCTGGGACGGGTTTCGGGTTGCGACACGGTCATGGCTTACCGGGCGGACACGGTCCACCGGTTCCAGGGAACCGCGAATTGAACCGACTGAGAGGATTATCCCCGGTTGCGGCTGGTATCTCACGCGTGAGATAGGGTTTTTTGGGATATTGGTTGGGAAATGGCGGTTTTGAGAGAGTACTTCGGGGCCTCTCGGGTGAGCCGCAG
>JAPLOC010000283.1:1643-3401 GCA_026692825.1 Planctomycetota bacterium
CCCCGCTCGCCAGGGGCTATTTGTCGACCGCGACGTATTCGCCCCAGCTCATTCCTGCGATCCCTTTCATGAATCGTGAGAAGATGGCGGTTGTGGTGTCGTTGGTGTCGATGCCGATGGAGTGGATCGACACCCGGCGGACGTGATTCCAGCTCGCGATGGCATTCACGATTTCTGGAGGGGAGACGATTTTACCCGAGGTCGGGGCACCGTCGGAGACGAAGTAGATCGCCTCCGGACCGAGTTCAAAGGCCGCCTCAATCGCGTCGTAGGAGGATGTTCCGCCTCCCAGGTTGCGGTCCATCACCGCGTAAATCGCCTGACGTTTGTTCTTTTCGTCGGCGATGACCAACGTCGGATGCAAGACCGTCACCCGATTGGCAAACGTGATCACCCCGAAATAGACGTCGGGAGTCAGTGATTGAATCGCTTCGGACAATTCGCGTTTGGCCGCCTCGATTTTCCCCCCTCGCATGCTCCCCGAAGCATCCAGGACGAAGACCACCCGTTCCGCACCGATGGGGATCCCGTAATAGCCACGCCCCATCGACACGGAAGGATTGATGCGATCGTTGCGAGGCGGGACTTTGCGTTTGCTTTCGATCCACCAGCCGAGCCACTTCGTCGCGTCCCCGCCAAAATTCTGCCCGGTCGTCCGGATCAAATGCGTCACGACGTCGAATTTCACCTGCCCCCGCAATTCGGGCAGGCTCTCGATCAGGTAATCAACCGTCGCATCCCCTGGAACGTGGACGATGCCCTGGTAAACGCAACGCCGATAGCCGAAGTTCTTGCCCGCGAATTTCGCCCGGGAAAACAGCTTGAGAGTCTGCAGCGCCTCGGCGTCCGCCTGTGTTCCCAGATTGTCGGCCAGCGAATGAATCAATCCCTGGTTGGACTTGGGAGTTCCCAGGGCGTCGTCCATGTAACGCAGAATCAGTTCCTGAAGTTCCCGGTTTTCCGTTCCTCCCAACCCTTTCAGCACGGTGTAGGTGTGCTGATCCATGCCCGATTTTTTTGTGAACTTCGTGAGCAGGTCGAGCAGCGTGCTGCCGACCTGGGGCTCGTCGCGCCATTTCTGCAACAGCGCGACGGTCGCTTCCCGAACTTCGGGGGCATCGTCGGTGAACGCTGACTGGAAGAGGAGTTCCGCCGACTCGCGGCTGGGAATCGGTTCGAGGATCGCGAGGGCCGCGAGACGATCGGTCGGGCGCTTGCTCTTGAACTTCTTGAGGAACTCAGGACGAGCCGACTTGAATTCGGGTGCCGAGCTTTTCTTGCCCGCCGCTGACACAGTTGCGAACGGCATTCCCCAACAAACCGGGAATACCAGCCAAGCGAAAAAGAGCAGCAGTCGACGAAGGACCATGGCGCATCCTGAACCGTGAAGTAAGGATCCCACGCCCTGTCCCATCGGATCGCAGAGAGCGACCCACACGTGGCCATCTCACCGAAACACACTCCAATGAGTTTACCCTCACGGCGAGTGACCGGGGAATAGACTTTCCAGTCTGGATGGCCAATCCCTGACTGGCGTGACCCGACGTCAAACGGCGGCAGGTTTTTTTTCCAGACACTCCCACCGGGTGCGGCATGCATCGCATCTGCTCCAGGCCGGCTTCTTCAAACCAACTGAAAACCTCGGGATAGGTATGTTTTGACTGGTAGGTCGGAGAAAACCAGTCGAAGGTATCCAGGATATGTTCCTTGATGTCGGGACTATCGTTTGTCTCCGGAATCGCGTGATAAACCACGCCG
>JAPLOC010000283.1:3442-4308 GCA_026692825.1 Planctomycetota bacterium
TGATCGAAGAATGGGATCTTTCGAAGGAAATAGAATGGCAGTTCCACCAGACAAAGGCCGTAAAGAACCTTCGTTGGCAGCCGTGTCGTGACGGACCGCCAAAGCGAATTCACACGATCCAAAACCGATCCAGGCTGCCAGACGTGCGCGTCATAAACCCAGATCACAATCGTTCCACCCGGTTTCAAATAGGGAATCAACCCTTGAAATGCCTTCTTGCAGTCCGGCGTATGGTGCAGAACCCCGATCGAATAGATCAGGTCGAATTGTTCCTTTTTGAACGGAAGTTGAAAGCAATCGGCCTGGATCACATTGACCCGATCGCGTCCCCCGACATTCTCGACCGCTGCCTCGACCGCGTAGCTCAAATCGATTCCGACAACCTCGGCACCGGAACGTTCCGCAACATCGGCAAAACGCCCCGTGCCAACACCGACATCCAAAACCTTTTTGCCGCGAACCTGGTCCTCCTTAATTCCGGTCTTTCGGTAAAACACCTCGTACGATTCATTGCTGGTCGGCCCATCGAACTGGGTCTTCCGGTGCAACTGCCACTCAAAGCTGAAATTCCCGACATACTTGTCGGACTCAACGCATCGTAGAACTCCGTTGCGGACGGCGTACTCGGCTCCACATTTGCCGCAGACGATCTTCCCGTCAATGACGTCGTTTCCGCGGGTTTCCTTGGATTCAACGCGAAATTCCCCACCACCGCAAGACAGGCAACTGAGAATGTCCACCAAGCCAGGTTTCATCGGCTCACGCAGCTCCCGTTTGCCGGCTAATTCCATGCGAATCAAGCCAGAATTCTTCGCGTCGGCAAGAACCCATCGTGAAATTGCGATGGGTCGACACGTGTTTTGAAT
>JAPLOC010000284.1:0-1382 GCA_026692825.1 Planctomycetota bacterium
GCCGCTGGTCGTGGGTCGCCTGTTCGAGAGTCCGGGCGGTGTCGCTGAGACCGACGGTGGAAAGGCCGGTGAAGATCGAAGTTCGTGTCATGTTTCCGTCCGTTGAAAGATCGCCAGCGCCTGCTCAGAGACGCTGCCGAAGAAGACCTTGTTCTTCAGCCAATGCATGCTTCCCGCATGCCGTTCGATGTCCGCCAGTATCGGTAGACACGGCTCGGTAGTAAAGACATCGATGTCCAGGACCAGTCCGGGCGAATCGGCCGCGCCGATCGGGGCCGTCTCGATCGCCTGGACCCGAGCCACAGCGTAAGGCTGGCCGGTGACTTGGAAGACATCGCGATGGAGTGAGCCGAGTACGGGCAGGTCGAGTCCCTTCGGGGGGCCGGGCCACTCACGCACAAGATCCCGCAGCGAAGTCGCCGGAGCGTCGGGGAGAATCCGATTGATGAATCGCAGTCCGACCCGCTCAATCTCAGTTGGCTGTGCCATGTCCAGATAGACAACCAGCACCCGCAGTGCCTCTTCGTGAAAGGCACGCCAGCCGCAATAGGGAGGCACGCGGCTGAAGACGAAACCATCGCGATTGAACTGGACGATCTGCGACTGATCGGAAGACGTAACCCGCACTCCCCGCCAGGCGTCGCGGTGGCGCTGCTCGGTCGTGCCGGCGACGTCGATCCGCATCTCCATTTCAACGTCGCGCTGCGTCCTCTGTTGCGGATACTCCGGAAGCCGAGCCGCCATCTCACGTCGCAGCAATTCGTCGCTCCAACCCGCCGCCGCGCGAGCCCGGATCTCAATCACCGCCTCCACAATCGGCGGATGAGCCAGCGACGGAAATTCCTCCGACAATTCAATCGCAACCCTTCGCAATTCAGCCATCCGACTCTCCTGACCGCCCTGCAACGGACCACTGACCACGGACAACTGACAAGTAGTCCCGCCGAAACGTGCGAAAATACTGCACGCCGGTCGAATACAGATGGTAGAGCGGTACAAACCGCCGGCCAATCGAACTCGCCTCGGCTTCGACGCAGCGAAATCGCCGCGATTGATGTCTCGTGTAGTATTCCGTCATCCCCCAATAATGGCCAAGATTTCGCGGTTGGCCGGGCTTCAGCAACAGCCGCAGGATCGGTTGACCGAGTGTGCAGACAATCGCATCGGGAAAGCGGGCGAGTTCCAACAAGAGCAGCTCCCTCCATTGGTTCCACGAACGGGCGATGACGTCGACCTTGTCGCGCCGCTTGATCGCATTCGGCCGCGGGAAGAAGAAGTTTTTGCAGGCGTTCGTCGCATAGACGTTCTCCTGCAACGAGAGGCCGAGCGGTCGGCAGATTCGTTCGACGAATCGGTACAGCGGGTGCGGTTTTCGGTCGAGA
>JAPLOC010000284.1:1397-5645 GCA_026692825.1 Planctomycetota bacterium
CGGCCGATCGATCGCGCCGCCGCTCGTCGCAGGAAGACGAATCGAGGTCGACCACGACCAGCCGGATCGGTCCGACGCCGACGAACGGACGGGGAAGCGGTCGGTCATCGACATACCGGCCAATGGTCTCGTCAACCCGTAACTCCGCCACGATCTGGTCGCTGCGTTGCATCAGGTCGTCGACAAACGCGTCGTGCTCGGTCATTTGGCCAGTCCCTCCTCCCCATCTTGCTCGACGAACGGACTGCCCGCCGGATTTTCCGGACCTCGCAGGAACGCCGTGTCGCCGTTCCAGTCGGCGGCCATTGTCAAGAGGGCGCTGCCGGCTCCCTGGCATTCCAGAATCGGGTAGTCGTCCCGTGTTCGCGTGAGGTTGAAATAGGCGATCGGCTGCTGTCGAAAATCGTTTCCGTTTTCTTCCCGAAGGAAGACGGCGTATCGTAGTCCGTCGGTCACGATGAGCTGGCGGCACTTCTCTCTGCCGGGGCACAGTGCGTAGTCTTTTGCCTGCGACCAGGCAGTCAGGCACGAGTTGTTCATCTTCTTGACTTCCACGACGGCGCGCAGATGCTGGTCCTTCCGCGGCGTCCTGTTGAACAATGCGACATCCACGTGGTTCCATTCCACCGACATCCGCTGCGGCGTCCAGCCGAGCGTACGCAGCAGCGGCACCACGAGGTAGGCCACCGTCTCACTCTCCGACGGCGCCTGTTTCGTGCGGGCGTACCACCGGGCGATTCGCACGTGGTCATCGATCTGTTCGAGCAGGTCGTCGATTGACTTAGCCGGAATTCCTTCGTCGAAAAGAAGATCCGCGACCTTCTCAATTTTCGCCAGGCTCCCCGGTTGGCCATTGACGCAGGATTTCGGTAGCTCCCTCAGCCCGCGTGTCGCGGAAGCAGCAGGCAGATCCAATTGAGACAGCCACTCGAATACTTTCGGCGACGTCAGTTTTTGAACGGTGTCGCCCCACTTCAGGGTCATGGAGTCGAACGTCTGCGGCTGCGGTTCATTCTTCCAGAGCCATTTGACTCTCCTGACGTGTTCCAGGTCCCAGCCGTCGATATCGCCAAAATCATCGAGCCAGAGCGTGGCGCTGCCGACAACTTCCCCCACGCCGTAAATGCTCGACGTGCCGAGCCGCAAAACGACCAGATCCCCCGCCTGCATGCCGTAGAAACGTTCCAGGCAGGTCATCACCCGCGCCGAATAGCGGTTCCCGCGCCTCGCCTCGCTCTTGCACTCTGGCCAGCGTCCAAACTGCCCGGGACCAATCGCGACGACGTCCCAGCGAAGAAACGTCGAAACGTACGATCGGTCGGTATCGCCACCCGCGATCTGCCAGATCGTGCGGTCAGCTATGTTCACTTTACCAGTCCCTTCTCCCGCAATTGCTTGCCGATGTTCGACCACTCATACTTCCCCGCCAGCAGCTCATCCCAGTACTCTTTTGCGACTTTCCAGGGGACGAGTTCCCGGAGCGGAGCGATGTTGAGGACGACGCCATCGTTGAGATCGGGTTCGAGGTGCAGGTTCGCCGCCCGCCGCAGCTTGTCTTCGAAGTCCCGCAGTTCGGAAAGGAAGTCTTCCTGACGTTCCACGTCCTTGGCGAACCGCTTGGCCTCTTTGCCGCTTTCCCCCGCTGCGGCCTTCTGGGAACGCAGCGATTCGAGTCGGCTGGTTTCCAAGCGAATCTTCGGCTCGACGTAGTTCACGAGCGCCTTGAACAGCAGGTCTTTGTCGAGCCGGTGGTAGTAGAGCCAGAGGGCGTAATTCTTCTTCGACGATTGCAGCAGCCAGTAAATTGGCGCTTTCCGCCGGCTCTTCGAGTAGCGGGAGATGTGATCGTCCCAAAAACCACCCTTGCCCGGTTTGCGGAAGTAGTCACGGAGTTCCTTGACGCCGAGATTCTCGCAAGCACTTTCCTCACATTCCTCCAATCTATCCTTCCAACTCCACTCAATCACTGAACGAAGCGACGCAAGAACATCGTGTGGATTCTCAGAATCATCTACGAGGATTCCACTTTGGGGCAAATTGGGGACGTGATCGGTACGCATTGCCGCAGGCGGAATCAGCGGGATCGCCGCAAACGGCGACGAAGTGTCTCGATCAGGATCGTCCCTGCCTGGCACGCATGGTTTCCATCGTCCCACCGACACGCCGAGGCAGAAAGACACAAGACCGTGGGCAGTGCTCTTAACGCTGCGCGCTGAGCGATACACGAACACACGGGTTAGCTCAGAGCGTCTCCGTGACCGAAGAACGGCCTTTCCGTGCGGGACTTGTAGGGCATTCTCAGCGACTTCATCCAATCGTTCATATAGCTTTGCCATTCTCTGGTGAATCTCATCTCTAAGGCTGAGCGATCCACATTCCCCAGTTACAATGCAGTCTGGAGCCCAGAACAACGGCGATGTCTCATCAAGTGATTCGAGTTGCCTCAGATTTCGCACCCCTTCTTCGGCGCAGCCTGCCAACGCTTCTCTTTCCCGGTTCACAATCTCCGCTGAGAGCGGCAGGTTAGAAACCGCCCGATTCTCGATTTTTCGGTACTCACCAAAGACGTTGACCAACTCTTGGCAGATAGTCGAACACAAGAGGCCAAGAAGTGGCAAGCGGTCAGCACCGGACTTCGAAATCACCGCAATGGACTCAGATGAGAAGATTGCATTCTTCGGAAGAACGCGTGGCCCGAACCCTACGCTTGAGACGTGGGAATAGCAAAGACCGGACCTGTACCAGTATTTGCTGCTTTGCATGACCTGCGCATCAGACCCGTGTTTCGTAACGTTTAGGTGGCGCAACTCCTTCCCGTCGTCCTTCCAATCCAATACCAAAGGACTTCCAGCGAAGAACGGCTGATACTCGCCACCCTTTTCAAAAGACTTCCAGCGTTCGTCAAGCTGTTCCATAGGCACCTCCCACCGCAATCGAATAAAGCGCTCTTCATCAAAGGTATGATTGCCAGTCGCCACTCGTGCCAAAGTTGGCTGAAGTCGCTCAGCTTTATTCCAGAGCTTCAATAGAACGGGACAAGAGTGAAAGGCGAATGGCGTCGTTGCAATATGGCGAAAATCTTGGAGGAGGAATCGAGTAGATGAGATGAGGTCTCGAATTGCTGACAGTTGTTTGGCTCGTTCACCAACCGCGTGGCCGGACAAATCACCGTATGCCACAGCCCCATCGACATCACCACGCGTGGACAGGACGGAGAGTCCAGTATCGACAGCGGCTCCATCCAGGACTTCATGGCCAAGTTTGAGAAAGACACGAAGAGCACGCTCGTCAACAAACTGCTGACGAAGTTGTCGCATTTGCTTTGTGTAAAGGAACTGTGAAGACGTGATCGCACCAATCATTCCTGACGGGGCCAACAAAAGTGCTCGCTCAAAGAATGCGGCGTACAAGTCTTTCCAGTTGTTCGGGTATGTCTTCTTAAACAATTTGAGCGAGCGCGTGCTTGGCTTTCCAAATGGCGGATTCATCAGCAATACGTCGTAACGCTTCTGGCAAATGTCTACGAAAGCAAACCCTCGCACAGCGTCATCAGAGAAGAGTCGCCGTTGCAGCCGTTGACCGTTCTGAGCCTTCTCCGCATAGGAGCGCAGAGCCTCAATCACCTGTGCCTCAGCACCTTCAAAAAACTGAGCATCGGAGATGTCTTTCACCGAGAACACCTTCACGACCGGCTCGCTCGGTTTGTCGAACAACGTCCGTTGAACCGAGATTCCGCCGATTGCGTATTGCCGCTTGGCTTCAAGAATAGCATCCCGAATCTCTTCCTCGATCTTCAGGAGCGAACCGGCTTCCCCGGCCAGCTTCATCTTGTCGAAGACGACCTCCACGACTTGGCCGAGGACTTTCGGCTCAAGCTGGCCGACGAACTCCTTGAGCATCTGCTCTTCACCCGGCATCGGTTCGGCACAGACGAAGTTCGAGCGGGTGATTTGGGGGCGATCCTTCTTGAGTCCCATCTCCTGATACGCCCGCTGGCAACGCAGCCACAGTGCAAGGGCGGCGATCTGGCTGGCCCGCAAGTCGATGTCGATGCCGTGGAGATTGTGGGCGAGGATGAGCCGGGGCACATCCCGCCGTAGGTCTTCGAGCTTCGGGTAGTCCTGCTTCAGCGCCGGGCCGAGGTCCGGGTCGGCGTAGGCTTCCTCGTAGATCGTCAGCAGCAGGTCGGAGCAGTACAGCAGGAAGTGCCCGCTGCCGCAGGCTGGGTCGAGAATCTTGAGGTCGCGG
>JAPLOC010000285.1 GCA_026692825.1 Planctomycetota bacterium
GGTTCCGACCAATGTCGGTTTCGGTCGCGGGAAAGACCCCAACCTACTGTACATCACTGCGGGGAAAAGCCTGTACCGCGTGCGCATGAACCGCGAGGGGTACCAGCTTCCCGCCAAGAAGGGTTAGTTGTCGAAAGTCGCCCCCCCCCACAGGGAACTGTGGGGGGCATTTTACAGGATGAAAGGGATGAAGAGGATGGACATCCTCTTCATCCTGTCAAATCCTTTCCGTCGGTCGTACGCACTCTCAGGGCCGCACAACCATTTTTCGTAGTTCGATCGGAATGCGGGCGATCGCAATACTTGGCCAGTACTTCTACCCGTCACTGAATCGAGTTCGAGATGTCCGAGTATCGCTGCCCGGAGTGCTTTCTGTTGCTGCCGTCGGCCGACGCGATTTGTCCGGAATGTGGCGATTCTTCGGCCCGTTCCAGTAACGAGTCCGAGATACCCGAATATCGCTGCCAGGAGTGTTTTCTCTTGTTGCCGTCGGCCGATGCGATTTGCCCGGAATGTGGCGATTTGCTGGAAACCGAGGCCGAGGCAGCGGCAGAGAATCCGATTTGTTATGCCTGCGGTGCGACGGCGACCACGCGCTGTCAATGTTGCAACACGTACAGTTGTGTGCGCCACGTGGAATCAACGAAGATCGGTGTACATCGCGGAGAGGTCCACGAATTGCGCTGCAAGACTTGCCGCGAATCGGCACGACATTCACTCGAAAATCACAATATCATTCTGCTTTTCGTGTACGTGATCGCGGCAATTGTAGTTTTCCTAATTCTACGGGGTCGGCGATAGTCAATCACGCTCGATATCGCGGCGAGCGAAAACAGACCCAGGGTTCCATGCCGTGGTGCGTCGCTTGATCCAACCCAGGGGCGAAGACCCCGTTTCGTAACATTCACTTGACCCCCTACAATCGGAATATTCTACCGAAACTCGTCGGGTTCTAAGCGAGGGGAGCGGAGTCACTCGCCCGCGCTGTACTGTGGAATTCATACTAAGGGGACTGGGGCCATTTCGTTGGCGTCTTCCTCACGGCCGCATGGTTCGCGCAGACCGCCGAACGGGAACCAGTGTGAACCCGCCATTCATCCCGCTTGACATCCCGGGCGACCGTACCGTCGCATGAACTTCCTCAATCGAATTCTGAACGCGTTCCGGCCACAGAAGGCAGCCCTTCATCGATCCCACGAGGCTCGCATGACCTGGGCCGCCGGCACTCTGGGGACGGCCGTCTCGCGGACCGGCGTGTTTCTCAAACGGCAATTGTGGATCTGGCCGATCATCGCGACGGTCCTCCTGGCTTCGTTGGGATTCGTTGTGAATCGCTCGATCGCCGCCACGATGAAGGCGAACCTGCGATCCCAACTGATCACGCTCGTCTCGGTGGAAACCGAGATGCTCCAAAACTGGATGCGCGACAACATGGCGACCGCCGCGTCGCTCGCCAATAGCCAACCGGTGCGCGAGAGTGTTTACGAGTTGATTCGAGGTCAAGAAAAGACCGCCGCAGGAGACGCTCCCGTCGATCTCGCGGAAGTCCGTAACAAGTTGCAGAAGCAGGTGAGTCCCACGTTGAGCGCGCATGGTTACGCGGGCTATATCGTGGCAGACAAATCGCGACGCATTCTCGCGGCGACCGCCCAGGAGTTGATCGGCCAGCAGTCGATTCCCGAATACGAAGCGGCGTTCTCAACGGCACTGAAAGGGAATGCGACGGTCTGTCCTCCCTTCGCCAGCGTGGTGATGCTGAAGGACGAAACCGGACGGATGCGTTCGGGCGTACCGACGATGTTCGTCTGCGCGCCGGTTCGCGACGCGAGCTTCGAAGTCGTGGGACTTCTGGCGTTACGAATTCGGCCCGAACTGGAATTCACTCGTATTCTGCAACTCGGTCAAGAACAGTCGATTTGACGACCAGTTGATCCTCTTAGGAATCCTACCCGACCGCAGTGATTCTCGATCGATTCTCAATGTGCAATTGCGGGATCCACAGGGAGACATGACCTCGGGGCACCGACCCGCACAGCGGCGGTCGGAACAACCCTTGACCAAACCGGTCACGGAAGCGCTCAGTGGAAAACCGGGGGTGGAAGTGGAAGGTTACCGCGACTATCGCGGAGTCCCGACGCTGGGCGCATGGGTCTGGCTCCCAGAACATGGGATTGGTGTGGTCACCGAGGTGGACCGGGTCGAAGCGTACCGTCCCCTGACGATTCTGCATTGGACTTTTCGCAGTCTGATTGGATTGCTCGCGGTCAGCTCTATCGCGATCTTCGTCTTCACGCTGCGGGTCGCGAAGTTGCAACGAGAAGCTCAGAAGGCCTCGATTGAGGCCAAGCAGCTCGGGCAGTACACGCTCGAGGAAAAACTGGGTGCGGGTGGAATGGGAGTGGTTTACAAGGGGCACCACGCGATGCTGCGGCGACCCACCGCCATCAAGCTGCTCGATGTCGACAAGGTCAACGACGCGTCGGTCGAGCGGTTTTCCCGTGAAGTGCAGATCACCTGCCAGCTCAATCATCCCAACACGATCGCGATCTACGATTACGGTCGAACCCCGGAAGGGGTGTTCTATTACGCGATGGAATACCTCGACGGCATCGACCTCCAGACGCTGGTCGAGCGGCATGGTCCACAGCCAGAGTCGCGTGTGATTCACATTCTCCACCAGATTTGCGGCTCGCTCTATGAAGCCCATTCACTGGGGCTCGTGCATCGCGACATCAAGCCGGCGAACATTATGCTCAACCGCCGGGGGGCCGAGGCGGATGTGGTGAAAGTCCTCGATTTTGGCCTCGTGAAAGCGATCGACGACGCCAAACAGGCGGGATTGACGGCGGCAAACTCTCTGACGGGAACGCCACTCTATATGGCCCCCGAATCGATCCAGACGCCCAACTCAGTCGATGGCCGCAGTGACCTTTACGCCGTGGGAGCTGTGGGATACTTCCTCCTCACCGGACATCCGGTCTTCGACGCGTCGAACCTCGTCGTTCTCTGTCAGCAGCATGTCGACGCAGTTCCAATTCCTCCCTCGCAGAAACTGGGCAGACCCGTCTCCGCGGAACTGGAAAACGCGCTGCTATCGTGCCTCGAAAAGCTCCGTTCCAAGCGACCGCAAACGGCCAGGGAACTGGCTCAGCTCTTGTCGCGGGCTCCGACGGCCCACGATTGGACATGGGAACTCGCCGACGACTGGTGGAATCGCAGAGAACGAGGCACGCTGCCGCCACAGCCAACGCTGGCAGGGTCGAACGTTGTCGGACGTTCATCAGTGTTCGACCAAACGATGATTGGCGTCCTAGAGACCGAACCGGAACCTGACCACTCGGGTTGAATACCGGTTGCAAACCTGTCGTCCTTTGCGCCCGCGACGTGATTGAATCCCCGGGTTGCCTCCGGTAGGATCCTCCGCCGGGCTGATTCTCCGTCTTCTTGATGCGAGGCCCGCGACCTTTCCCACGTCAGGAACCGATTCCTGAGGAAATGAGATGCCTCGGATTTCCGGTCGTCGTCGCATACTGCTGATTCAGCTCCCCATTCCACAACCGGGCATGGAGCCGGCGGAGGGGAATGTTCCGCTGGCGGCGGCGTATTTGAAGATGCTGGCGCGGGCACGCGGGCTCGAAGAGTGGTACGAGATCGAGATTCTCCCGGCGGCACTCGCCAATCGACTCTCCGATCGTGGCCTGGCCGCCGAGATTCAGAACCGCGACCCCTGGATGGTCGGCTGGACCTGCTACCTCTGGAATGTCGAGCGGTCACTGGAAATCTCCCGACGCGTCAAGCAGAAGCGCCCCGAAACACGGGTCATCGTCGGCGGTCCGGAAATCACCGTCGACAATGACTGGGTACTCCAGCGGCCGGAAATCGATTTCGCCGCCATTGGTGAGGGAAAACAGACGTTTTGTGAACTGCTGACGGAACTCTTGTCGGCTGACGTTCCAACCCATCCGATTGCCGGCCTTTATGTCTCACCCGCGCTGGCGAACACGATTCGCGGCGCGTGGAACGAAAATCCGACAGTACGAGGTGACATCCCGAGTTTTCGTCAACCGCTTCCCAATCTCAACGAAGTCTCGTCCCCTTATCTGGCAGGGATCCTCGACGCCGCCGACGAACGGTTGATGCTGCTGGAGACCTTGCGGGGGTGCGTCTTCAAATGCAAGTTCTGTTACTACCCCAAAAGTTACGACGATCTCTATTTCGTCGCGAAAGAGAAGATTATCGCGAATCTCGAACACGCCCGGCGTCGCGGGGCGAACGAGGTGGTGCTACTCGATCCCACTCTCAATCAGCGCCGCGACTTTGACGAGTTTCTCAGAATGCTCGCCGACTGCAATGCCGATCACCAATTCACCTATTTCGGCGAGCTTCGGGCGGAGGGAATCACGTCGAAGACCGCGAAACTCCTACGGGAGGCGAATTTCAAACAGGTCGAAATCGGCCTGCAATCCATCGATCCACTGGCTCAGGATCTGATGGACCGCAAGAACAACCTCAAGGCGTTTGAACGGGGTGTACGGGCGCTGCGCGACGAGGGGATTTCGGTCAAAGTCGATCTCATCATCGGGCTGCCGGGCGATACGAAGGCGTCGATTCAACGCAGCCTCGACTACCTGAAAAGCAGCGACCTGTATGACGAAGCCCAGGTCTTCAATCTGGCGGTGCTGCCAGGAACGGCGTTTCGGCAGGAAGCGGCGGAATTGGGACTGGAGTATCAGGCCCGTCCGCCGTACTACGTCCTCAAGACACCGACGCTGGAACTGTGTGACCTGTATCAGTTGATGGACACCGCCGAGGAGGTGTTCGAGACCGAATTCGACCCGCTGCCCGACCCGGTCATTCCCGAACTCCCGCCTCAACAACCGATTGTCACGCGGCACGACGCGTGTCGTATCGATTTGGTTTCACTGCATGGAAACCACACGAACGGAACGGACCCGTGTTCGATCCTGGGACCGCCGGAAACGCGAACTCAAGCGTTCACACTGTGGTTGCGCGCCGCCGACCTGTCGTGCCATGTCGAAACGGCGAACCGGTTGATTGAGCGATTGTTGAGCGAAAATCCACACACCACATTGCAGGTGCTGTTGGAACCCGACGACGCCACGTCGGTCACCCCCACCGTATTGGAAAACCTCAAACGGGCGTGTTACAGCCAGGCGACATATCTCGACCGATTCTACTCGATCTTTCCCGGACCAATGAAAGGCTCAAAACGTCTGGTCGTACTCTTGAAACCAGACGACGCCGCGCGACTTGATCCGGAAGAACTCGCCGTCCTCAGCGACATCGCGACCGTAGTACCCCATGGCTCCGGGGCGATTTCCCATGGCGGCGACGCGGGATAACCAAGACGTCTACAGTCCATTCATCGGCGGGGCACCCGTCACCACCAACTCCGGTTGCCCCCGTTTCCGTTCCAGCCGCACCGACATGCGGGATCCATCGGCCAGATCATACGCCCAGTGTTCGGTGAACACCTTGGCGGTCGCGATGCGCGATATCCGGTGCGGCACCCCCAACGCCCGACGCGCCTGATCCTGATTCATCCCGTTTTCCACTCGCCCCGATCGAATCGCCTTTTCAAACCGACTCTCCGGACGATTCTCAAACTCTTTCTGCGTCAGCCAGCGTCCCTCGTGCAGGCGATATCCCAGCGACTGCAACCTCTCTTCCAATAGCGCCGAACCCGGCACGCGTTTCCAAACCTCCATCAGCAGTTGCGCGCCCAATTCCGGACGGGCAAGCAGCGTACGGTACTCGTTCGCCAAATCGAGCGCGCCGTCGACATCTTCGTCATCGAGTTTCTTCCGCCTCAACGCGAGCCACGTCTCGACGAGCTGCCGCCCCTGGTCGGCCTGACCACGCAGGCGGTAGTCTGACTCCAGCGCAACCAGTTCACCCCGCGTCAGTTTTTCAACATCCCGCGCCCGCCGCTCCAGTGCCTGGTCCCGCAACTCCTTTGCCTTCTCCTTTTCCTCTGGAATCAACCGCTCGATCGAGTCCGACACGTCAATCACGTTGCTGTCGTCGGGCTTGAGCCGCAAGAGCAACAGCCGCAATTCCACCGCGGCGTACAGCATGCGCTGCATCTGCGAACGTTTGCCGGCCGACGCGCCGCGATACGTTTCCAAGGGCTGCTTGAAGTAACGTTCCCGCAACGGGAGATCCCACGCCATGGTTGGTTGATCGCATCCCGACAATCGTCCCCGGGCGAGGGTACTCCCGCACCGCGTGCCTTCGCACGGTCGGCGAGCAGAAACATCGCCGCGGGGTCGTCCGCCGGGATTTCCTTCAGCTCGATGTTGAATGCCTCGTCCCGCGCGTCGCTGGCTTCGCCGAGCAATTGCGTGTCCTTATAAAATCGGCCCCGTCCCTCGGCCCAATCGGCCAGAGCATGCCATTTCTTCGCCGACTCCCCCTTGAGCCCCTTCTTTCGGCTTGCGAAGGTCTCCGCGTCCGACGGCATGGGGGTGAGCGATTCGATCAGAAACTCCAGCTTGAATGTGTCGGGATTCCGGACAACTGTTCCACGCACTTCCACATTCTGAACCGATTTCGTCAGTTTCGACGCCGCTTTTCCGACAAACGAAATGTCGCATTCCTTCAACCGCAACAGTTGTTTGTCGAAGCCTTGAATTCGCCCCTCGACCCGATGACTGTCGGCGGGGGGATTCTTCCCCTGCGGCCACTCTTTCAGCTTCTCCTTGAATTGCTCAACCGTGAAATTCTCCGCGAGCGCCAGGCTGCTGACACCGAGCCAAACCGCCAGGCAGATCTTCAGTCGCAACGCTCGAAGTCGTGTGATCATTGCGATAATCCCAACAGATCCGATTGTTGCCGAAGGACCGCGCGGGTCTCCTCATCCACCGTGAAACCCAAGCCGGCCAACGTGTCGGGATTGGACCACAAGAACCCCGACTGTGGATTCAGTTCAATCACCCATTCAAGATCCGTGGCGGACTTCGTGCGAAACGCCTGTATCTGCGCGGCGAAAATCACCCGGCGAGGTTCCACATGCGACAGGGGCAGCCGTCCGAATTCGACGATTTCTCCGACGACGCGCACCTGCGTGGGACCAACCGACAACGGGCAATCGATGTTGTAACTCAACTGCCCCTTTTTGATCGGCAGCAACGTCACCTGCGCATCCATCACAATCCAGCCTCCCGCGTACTGAACGCGAAACGACTCCTCCCAGTTCTGCGACAAGTTCGTCTGCGAATTCGCCGCTTCCGTCACCAGTTCGCCCAACGAGATCTGGCTCAGGCGGGCGGTGGCGATTGTTTCGCGACCGGTCTGGCGGATCGCCAGCGCTCGCGGTTCGTCCCGTCCCAAAAACGCAATCGCGGCCACCACCCGTTCGTATTCCTCCGCCGCCGTCGCGAGATCTCCTTTCTCCAGTGCGGTCGCGGCGCGTCGGCCACTTTCGGTCATCGTCCGTTCGGCAATTCCTTTTTCCCGCTCACGATTCAGCCACCAGACCCCGGTCGCCAAGACCGCGATTGTAATCACCAGAACGAGCCGCACAGTGGTGAAGACGCGACCTCCCTTGCGTCCTGGTTTCAGCCGAACCCCTTCGACGGTCACCACGGGCTGGCGGGGAGACGACTTGTCGGCGACAGGAGCGGGCGGGGGCGTATGCGCGCTAAGCGACTTGCCGGGGGTACCGGTTCGGCGATCCGTGGAACGGCTCTTCCCCCCGCCTGTCGTTTTCGGTCGAGGAACCCCCGTCACCGTGGAGGAGGACGGGTCGCCTCGCGATCCGCGAGGAGGCGCTTCAATCAATTCGA
Source organism: Planctomycetota bacterium (assembly GCA_026692825.1). Taxonomy (GTDB): domain Bacteria; phylum Planctomycetota; class Planctomycetia; order Planctomycetales; family Planctomycetaceae; genus UBA10511. Next base: position 7,809 of record JAPLOC010000285.1, read on the forward strand.
CACCACTCGGGTCGGCATCGGGAGGTTCCGACGTCGTTGTGGGCAGGTCGCTGTCTCTTGGTGCGTTGTCGCTCGGGGTTCCCTTAAACCAGCCTTCGAGCCCCTTTTGCCGCGCGGGTTTCGGCACGGGGTACGGGGAGACCGGAAGAATGAAATGGGAAGTTTGGCATTCCGGACAGGGGATCGATTGGGGAATCGACAGCCGATTGCCGACGAGGGCATGTCCGCAACCGCAGCGCAACTCGTACGCCGAGACGCGTGTTTCGGTTTGACCCCGAAACAGCCGGGTGGCGTTTGAGAGCCAGTCGGACATGGGTGCCAGCGGAAGCGGAGACGGGTGAATCGGGAAACGGTCGCGACATGTCCTGGGATCGCGGAATCGCGGTTTGTGACGGGATTCCCAGGTGAGGCCGAGTGGCGTTGATTATCGAATGCGGGGGGAACCGGGTCAACCGGGTGCGGGAGAAGGGTCGATTGTGGACGGACTGCGGGCATTGGATTCAGTCGCTACAATCAGTTTCCTTTCAGAAGCGAACGTCGAGTCGACGTTCGCCAGGTTTGTTCACAGCAAGTCCCGGGTGCGTGACATGTTCGGCCACTTCAATCGAATCGCTCTGCCGACACTGGCTTTGGTGTGGATCGTCGCCTGGAGTGGCAGCCGGGCGAGTGCCCAGGAAGCGGCTCCCGACTCCTTGGTCCAGGCGTTGAAGAAAGCCGAGCGGATTCTGGTCGCCTTTTCTGAGGAAGATCTCGACGTCGCACCGGGAAAACCGTTTCTGGTGGAAATTGAACGGTCGCTCCGGGGAACGGGCGCACGCGGCTCGCGGGCGCGAATCAACGCCGCCGCCGAGGAAGGGAAGTCCACCAAATACAAGGGACGGCGTCTGCACGTCTTGCTGCTGGTCAAAGGACCGGGAGGCAAAGGCTGGGCGAATCTGGGGACGGAGGTGCTTGAGGTTCAAAAGGGGAAGGCGCGTTGGCTGGTGGAGGGGAAGCCGCCTTACGAACTGACGGTGCCACAACTTGAGGAGCTGGTCGAACAGACGGCGACCGCACCCGAAGCGGACACGCCCAAGCGTGAGACCTTGCAAGGGCGGTGGCTGGTCTACTACTCCGAGCGCGGGACCGATCATGCCGCCTGGCTGGTTGACTTTCAACCAGATCCCCAGGGAGGCTTCACAACCAAAATGCTGGAAGGGAGCCTGGAGTCCTCAACCCTCAAG
>JAPLOC010000286.1:0-3271 GCA_026692825.1 Planctomycetota bacterium
TCCGATCCGCTTGGTTGACAAGCCGTTCGTGATGGCGGTCGAAGACGTCTTCTCGATCAAGGGTCGTGGAACGGTCGCGACCGGCCGTATCGAGCAGGGAATCGTCAAGGTTGGCGAAAAAATCGAAATCGTCGGGCTGAAGCCGACCCGCGACACGGTTTGTACCGGTGTCGAAATGTTCCAGAAGACCCTCGACGAGGGTCAGGCGGGTGACAACGTCGGCCTGCTGTTGCGTGGCGTGGAACGTGACGACATTGAGCGCGGCCAGGTTCTCTGCAAGCCGGGCGCGATCAACCCCCACACGAAGTTCCTGGGCGAAGTGTACGTCCTGAGCAAAGAGGAAGGTGGTCGGCACACGCCGTTCTTCAGTGGCTACCGACCCCAATTCTACTTCCGGACCACCGACGTGACCGGATCGACTTCGCTGCAAGGTGGTGCCGAAATGTGCATGCCTGGCGACAACGTCTCGTTGGAAGTCGAGCTGCAAAGCCCGATCGCGATGCACGAAGGCAGCCGCTTCGCGATTCGCGAAGGTGGCAAGACGGTCGGTTCGGGGATCGTTACCAAGATTGTTCAGTAGGCTGTTGGAAGGCGCGGAGGTCGCGCTGAGCAGAGAGTCTGTACCGGATTGAAGGTTCACCACCTCCCGGCCCGTCAGTAGTGACGACCGGGAGGCTGGCTTTTTGGTGAAGGTCGTGTTATGGTATGCACCGAGTCGGGACAACGGAACTACCGCACTCCGAAAGAGACCCGCGGAACCGACCGGCTCGAGCTGAAGAAGTACTGCAAGAAATTGCGCAAGCACGTGCTGCACAAAGAGTCACGGAAGAAGTAGCCGATTACGGAAGATGTAGCACGGTTCTTGGCCCTACGGGCGTAGCTCAATGGCAGAGCATCGGATTCCAAATCCGACGGTTGGGGGTTCAAGTCCCTCCGCCCGTGCTAGCTGCGTGTCAGTTGTCGCCAGAAATCGGGTCCAAAAACTGTCGGTGAGATTGGGAACGCGATAAGATGGCGAAGCCGGAAGTTGCGGGTGTCTTGAACGAACTCCGCAGTGTGAGTTTGTACAAGCGAAACCAGGGACGGATGACCCGTCAACTAACAGCCGGGACGGTCATTGTCGTCGCGCTGTTCGGTGCGTACAGGTTGTCGCTCCTTCCCTCGCTGAGTTCCAGTGAGTATGCCCGAGTCGGGATTCCGCTGGCCTTCCTCGCGGGGATCGCTTGGTTGGCATTTCGGCTGGTGAACATTCCGAAGTTCGCCGAGTTTTTGATTTCGGTCGAGGCGGAGATGGCGAAAGTCTCCTGGCCCGGTCGGCAAGAATTGACTCGGGCAACTTCGGTTGTGATCGGTTCGATGGTGTTCCTGACATTGGTGTTGTTTCTGTTTGACGCGTTCTGGGCTTGGTTGTTGACCGCCTTGGGATTTGTGCTGACGTGATGAATGCGCCTGATTTGATTGAGGGAGACGGCCAGCTTCGCTGGTATGTGCTCAAGGTGCAGAGTAATCGCGAGCGCACAATCCGCGACAGTATTCAACGCCGAGTACGACAAGAAGGACTGCAACACTACTTCGCCGAGATCATCATTCCGACCGAAAAGGTCGCCGAGACCCGTGGGGGAAAACGGCGTGTTTCGGAGCGGAAGTTGTATCCCGGCTACATCATGATCAAGATGATCCTGAACGACGAGAGCTGGTATCTCATCCGAGAGACAGCGGGCGTCGGGGACTTCACGGGTGCCGCTGGCAAGCCACACCCGATGAAGGACGATGAGATTCAGCGGATGTTGGGTCTGGAGACGGCCAAAGAAGAGGTTGTACAGCCCAAGGTGAAGATCGACTTTGCTCCGGGAGACCGGGTGAAGATCAAGGAGGGTTCCTTCGAGAGTTTCGAGGGGACTGTGGACACGGTCGACGAAGTGAGCGGCCGGGTCAACGTGCTGGTTGAGATTTTCGGTCGGTCGACACCGGTCGAGCTTGGTTATTGGCAAGTGGAAGCGGTGTAAGGCGTTCCATGGCGAAACAGGTTGTTGCCCAGGTCAAGTTGCAGGTCACGGGGGGTCAGGCGACCCCGGCCCCTCCGGTGGGGACCGCCCTCGGTCCGCACGGTGTGAACCTGGGTCAGTTCGTGATGCAGTTCAACGATCGAACGAAAGAGATGAAGGGGACGACCATCCCCGTCATCGTGACGGTCTATAACGACCGGTCGTTCGAGTTCATTCTGAAGAGTCCTCCGGCGGCGGTGCTTCTGAAGCAAGCCGCTCAGGTGGCCAAGGGGGCCGCCAATCCCAAAGCCGACAAAGTCGGTAAGGTGAGCAAGGCGCAGGTGCTGGATATCGCCAAGGTGAAGTTCAACGACATGAATTCGTCGTCGTTGGAACAGGCCTGCAAAGTGATCGCCGGCACGGCGCGGAGTATGGGCATCGAGATCACCGACTGAGTCCGTGGGACTGTGGTTGGTTCCCCCGATCGCGGCTGAGGCAGGCGGCCGGCGGGTGTGTCGTTCCTTTGATCGTTCCAGGAAGTCTGTCATTATGCCCCGTCAATCCAAGCGATTTCTGTTCCTCGCGGAACAGACGAAAGCGCTGACCCCCGTCGACGTGACGAGCGCGGTCAAGAAGCTGAAGTCCCTTGAGCCGTCGCTCCCCAAGACCATCAAGGCGTGCAAATTCGACCAGACTGTCGAAGTCTCGATCCGGTTGGGTATCGATCCCAAGCAGGCGGACCAAATGGTCCGTGGCTCGATTGTGTTGCCCCACGGCATCGGCAAGTCGAAGCGTGTCGCGGTCTTCGCCCAGGGTGAGAACGCGGAAATCGCCCGCCGCGCGGGGGCCGACGAAGTCGGGGCCGCCGAGCTGGCAGAGAAGGTCAAGGGAGGCTGGACCGACTTTGACGTTGCGATCGCCACTCCGGACATGATGGGCGTGGTCGGTCCGTTGGGTCGTGTCCTCGGTCCGCGTGGTTTGATGCCCTCGCCCCGTGCTGGAACTGTAACCACCGACGTGGCCAACACGGTTCGTGAATACAAAGCGGGTAAGGTTGAGTTCAAGGCGGACGAGGCGGGCATCGTCCACTGTGTCGCCGGCAAACTGTCCTTTTCGGAGGCGCAGTTGGCTGAGAACATTGAGGCTCTGTTGAAGTACGTTCGCTCGCTCAAGCCGGCGAGTTCCAAAGGAGTCTATGTGCGCAGCGTCACCGTGACGGCGACTATGTCTCCTGGCGTCCCGATTGTAGCGGCCTGAGGTAGTAGAGAATGAGCAAGCGAATCAAG
>JAPLOC010000286.1:3284-6692 GCA_026692825.1 Planctomycetota bacterium
AAGCCGTGATTTTCTGGTCGTCGACGCCTCGGCACTGGAAGGAACGGTCGCGAACAATTTGCGGGTGAAGCTGCTGAAGCAGAACATCCGGATGCTAGGTGTGAAGAACACGCTCGCCTCCAAGGTTCTTAAGGATCTGGGGCTGGGCGAAGTGTCGAAGTACTTGGCTGGACCCACGACGCTGGTCTTTGGCGGCCCCGATGTGGTGGCGCTGTCGAAGGAGATCACGAAGTGGGCCAAAGATATTGACAAGCTGAAAATCAAGGGTGGCGTGGTTGAAGGCCGGGGTTTGGACACCGCCGGCGTCGACGCGCTCAGCAAGAGTCCCTCGCGGGAAGAATTGCTGTCCAAGATTGCCGGCCAGATTCTCGCTCCAGGAGCGAATTTGGTGGCGTTGCTGGGAGCACCAGGCGCGCGTTTGGCGGGACTGGTCAAATCGGTGTCCGAGAGGGAAGAGTCGGCCCCGGCCGAGGCGTCTTAAACCTGCACGAGATCAGACCGCGAGGAAACTGGTCCGTGCGGGGTTTCGGGACGATGCGTTCCGTGAGGGGCGCGAGATGTTCGCCAAAAGTTCTGCGATTGCTGGCGGCGATCAACATTCATTCACACAATTTCGCAAACAATTTCGTCTTTCGGGAGTTGAAGTCCGATGTCCGCTGAGGCCACCACGAGCTACGATCCTTCCATCACGACTTTGGGAGATAACATTGCGGGGTTGACCCTGCTGCAGGCCAAGAGCCTCGCTGACTATTTGGAGAACCATCACGGCATTAAGCCGGCGGCTGGCGCAGTGGTCGCCGTCGCTGGTGCTGCTGCCGGTGGAGCCGCCGCCGCTCCAGCCGCCGAGAAGACCGAATTCGACGTCGTTCTCGCCGCCGCCGGTGAACAGAAGATCAATGTGATCAAGGTTGTCCGGGCCGCGACCGGTTTGGGGTTGAAGGAAGCGAAAGACCTGGTCGAAGCCGCTCCCAAGGCGGTTAAGTCGGGCATTTCGAAGGACGACGCCGAGAAGCTGAAGAAGGAACTCGAAGCGGCCGGCGCGAAGGTCGAGTTGAAGTAACTGCGGGTCACGGAATCCCGGGTTCCCGGCGGATGGTTTTCTTTTCCCGACCGATCCGCTAAGCTGTTCTACGTATCCCCGATCCTGAGGCGAGTCGCCGGCTGTGTGCCGGCGTCCGCATTCAGGGGAGCGTTTTCAACGGACCGCATGGGCATCCTTCGCGCTTGTCTCTCTGCCACAGGTTCCGGACGTCTTTCCGGAGCCTTCCGGTCACGCTGCGCCCGCAGCCGCGCTGGTTTCCCCCACTAGCGAGCACTTCATGCCGACGCCCACGACCCATTTCAATCGCTGCGATCGTATCCGAAATTTCGGTCGGTTGAAAGGTGACTTTGAGCTCTCGAATCTCACTCAGATTCAGACGGAATCGTTCGCGCGATTTCTGCAACTTGACGAAGATCCCCGCCACCGGGCCGACCATGGCATCGAGGGAATTCTTCGCGAGATCTTCCCCGTCTTCAGTTACGACCAGCAATTTCGGCTGGAATACGTCAAGTACGAGCTTGGGAAGCCGCGCTACACTCCAACCGAATGTCGGCAGCTTCGGTTGACCTATGGCCGACCGTTTCGCGTCTGGCTGAAGCTCGTTAAAGAGCAATCGGTCGAGGAAGAAGTGTACCTCGGCGATATTCCCATCATGCTCGGTGGGGGCGAGTTTATCATCAACGGTGCCGAGCGCGTCGTGGTGAGCCAGTTGCACCGGTCCCCCGGTGTCGATTTCGTCTCCAGTGCTGAACCTGGGGAACGCAAGACCTATTCCTGCCGAATCATCCCCGAACGCGGCAGTTGGATCGAACTGAACATCAGCAAGCGCGAAGCGTTGGGCGTTCGCATCGACCAGAGCGGCAAGTTCTCGGCGATTACGCTGCTGCGGGCGATGGATCCGGCGTATTCGACCGACGCTGCGGTGATCCGCACGTTTTACCAGACCAAAGTGGTCAAGATCAGCGACGCCGACTTTGCGAAGCGGGTCACGGGTAAATACGCGGCAGACGATTTGATCTACCCGGTCAAGACCGATCGCTCGGGCGAAATCATCGCCGAGGCGGGGCAGCAGTTGACCGCCGACCTCGTCGGTGAGCTGCAAGGTTCGGGATTGCAGAAGATCGAGATCATCGAAGTGATGCCCGATCCGCTGATCCTGAATAGTATTCTCGAAGACACGACGCACAGTCATCAAGAAGCTCTGCTGCGGATCTACGCCCGGTTGCGGCCTGGCAATCCGCCCCAGCTCGAAAAGGCGATCGAGCTGTTTCACGAGAAGTTCTTCGACGTCAATCGGTATCGACTGGGCCGCGTCGGCCGGTTCCGCATCAACCGCAAGTTTGAGCAGGACATTCCCGACGACGTCATGACGTTGCGGGCCGAGGACTTCATCAACGCGATTCGGTACGTGCTGAAATTGCGTCTGAATGATCCTTCGGTGGCCGTTGACGACATCGACAACCTCGGTAATCGGCGACTCCGTACGATCGACGAATTGGCCGCCGACGAAATCCGCAAGGGTTTCCTGAAGCTCCGCCGCACGGTTCAGGAACGTATGAGCGTCAAAGACGCTCCGGAAATGAGTCCGCGCACTTTGGTCAATCCGAAGAGCGTCTCTGCCGCGATCGACTATTTCTTCGGTCGAAGCGAACTGTCGCAAGTTGTCGACCAGACGAATCCACTGTCGACGCTGACTCACGAACGCCGTCTTTCGGCTCTCGGCCCTGGCGGGTTGAATCGGAAGCGAGCCGGCTTCGAAGTGCGTGACGTGCATATTTCGCACTACGGACGCATCTGCCCGATTGAAACCCCTGAAGGGACGAACATCGGGTTGATTTCGAGCCTGAGCATCTTTGCCAAGGTCGACGACTATGGTTTCCTGATCACGCCCTACCGCGTGATTAAGAACGCGAAGGTGACCGACGAAGTCCGCTGGCTGCGGGCTGACGAAGAGTCCAACGCCTTTCTCGCGCCGGCCGATACTCCCGTCGAGTCGTCCAAGCTCGCGGAGGAACGCGTTCTTGTGCGCCACCGTGGTGACTTCGTCCACACCGACGCAAAGCTGGTCGACTTCATGGACGTCGCGCCGTGCCAGATGGTCGGTGTGTCGGCCGCGTTGATTCCGTTCCTCGAACACGACGACGCCAACCGGGCGTTGATGGGTTCGAACATGCAACGGCAGGCGGTTCCCTTGCTGGTGACCGAGCCCCCTGTGGTCGGTACCGGGATGGAACGGGCGGTCGCAGAGAATTCGGGGATGCTCATTCGAGCCGAGAAGTCGGGGACTGTCGGTTTTGTCGACGCCACCCGAATCGAACTCGAAGGCAAAGTTTATCCGCTGACAAAGTATACCGGTCTCAACGAAC
>JAPLOC010000287.1:0-6246 GCA_026692825.1 Planctomycetota bacterium
GCACGTCGCGAAGGGGTTTGGGGAACAGGCGGTTGCCGAGTTCTCCAACATGACTGGCGTCGACTATGTGGTCGCCTGGAACAAGGATCCGTTCAAAATTGAGCCTATCTTTCGCAATCCTTCATTCTCCGTCTATCGAATTCGAGTAACGGATGGTAAACCAGAGGAGACAGCCCCCTAGCGACCACCAGTGCAGCCGACTAAACCCTGCGGAGAGCGTTGACCCGACATGAGTATTCGGAATCTCGACAAGATCTTCCAGCCCAAGCGAATCGCCGTCGTCGGAGCCAGTGACGATCGGTCGAAAGTGGGTGGCACTGTTTTGCGAAATCTGATCAGCACCGGCTTCACCGGCGTCGTTTATCCGGTCAACTCTCAGCGGGAGGCGGTCTCCGGGATTCTCGCCTATCCCCGCATCTCGGCCCTCCCCCGCGTTCCCGATCTGGTGATTATCTGCACCCCCGCGCACACGGTCGCGGGGCTGGTGCGGGAATGTGGCGAAATGGGGGTTGGGGGAATCGTAGTCCTCACTGCGGGATTTCGCGAAACGGGTCCGGAAGGAAGGGCGCTGGAAGAACAGATCGCGCTCGAAAGTAAAAAGTTCCCCGATCTGCGGATCATCGGCCCCAACTGCCTGGGGATCATCGCGCCGCATTCCCGCGTCAATGCGAGTTTCGCCGCCGACACCCCCAAAGCGGGGGACATCGCCCTCATTTCGCAATCGGGTGCGCTCTGCACCTCGCTGCTCGATTGGGCGATGCAGCAGAAAATCGGATTCTCACACTTCGTTTCCGTCGGCAACATGCTCGATGTCGGGTTTGGAGACCTGATCGACTACTTCGCAGAGGATCCGCATACAAAGTCGATCATCCTTTACGTCGAGTCGATCAGCGACGCACGCGGGTTCGTCTCGGCGGCGCGGTCCTTTTCCCGTTCGAAGCCAATCGTCGCGTACAAGGCGGGGCGGTTTTCTGAATCAGCTCACGCGGCGGCCTCGCACACCGGGGCGATGGCGAGCGAAGACGCCGTCTGCAATGCCGTCTTCCAACGGGCCGGCATCGAACGCGTCTACGAAATGGGGGCGATGTTTGACTGTGCCGAGTTGCTGGCGGGGCATCGCCTTCCCCGCGGTCCCCGGCTGGCAATCGTCACCAATGCGGGGGGACCGGGGGTGATGGCGACCGACGCGCTAATCGAACGCAAGGGAGTTCTCGCCCGGTTGAGCGACGCGACCGTGACCAAACTCTCGGCGGCGCTCCCTCCCTGGTGGTCGCACGGAAACCCAGTCGACGTGCTGGGGGACGCGGGAGCCGAGCGGTTCGCCACGGCGTTGTCGATCGTCCTCACCGACGAACAGGTCGACGCGGTTCTGGTGATGCTGACGCCTCAATCGATGACCGATCCGACAGAGACGGCCGTGCAAGTCGCAGCGGCGGCCCGAACGGCGGGTAAGCCCGTTCTGGCGACCTGGATTGGGGGGATGCGAGTCGCCGAGGGAACCCGCAAACTCCAGGAGGGGGGGATTCCGACGTATCCCAGCCCGGAGGGAGCGGTCGAGGCGTTCATGCACCTGGTGTCATTCGCGCGGAACCGGGAAATCCTGTATGAAATCCCTCGGGATGTTCCCGTTTCATTCCGGCTCGATCCGCAGGCGATGGCCGACGTCGTGCGGCCCTTGATGAACTTGGGCAGTACAACTCTGTCTGAGACCGACAGTAAAACGCTGCTGGATGCCTACGGAATCCCCACGATCCAGGCACGTCCCGCGCGCTCGGTCGAAGAGGCGGTCGCACTCGCCGAGTCGGCTGGTTACCCGATTGTCCTCAAGATCTGGTCCCCCGATATCACCCACAAGACCGACGTGGGGGGCGTTCGGCTGGGGCTGCGCGACGCCGACGGGGTTCGGGCCGCCTATACGGAACTGGTCGAAGCGGTCCGCATCAAACGACCGCACGCGCAGATCTGGGGTGTGACGGTTCAACCGATGGCCGACGTCAGCAGCGGGCAGGAGCTGATTGTCGGGATGAAGAAGGATCCGAATTTTGGAGCGATTCTTTTGGTCGGATCGGGCGGCGTGACCGCCGAACTTGACCGCGACCGAGCGCTGGAACTGCCTCCGCTCAACGAACGGCTCGCCCGGCGGATGCTGGAGTCGCTCAAGGTCTGGCCACTGCTGAACGGCTTTCGCGGCCGGGTGCCGCTGGATGTTGACGCGCTGATTGAAACGATGATTCGACTGTCGTACCTGACGGCACACAATCCTGAAATCACCGAATTTGACGTCAATCCGCTGCTGGTGTTGCCGCGCGGTGTCCTGGCGCTCGACGCCCGGGTGGTGGTCGACACGCCGAAGCCGGGGACGGTGTCGCGGCCTTACCATCATCTGGCGATTCGTCCGTATCCAGAAGAGTTCGTGGCGCGACATCAGCTCCCGTCGGGGGAGTCGGTGGTACTGCGTCCCATCCGGCCGGAGGATGAGCCTATGTGGATGGACCTGGTCGACGCCTGCACTCCGGAATCCCTGCACGCGCGGTGTCGGTATCTGTTCAAACGGCCGACGCACGAGACGGCGACCCGGTTCTGTGTGTTGGATTACGATCGCGAACTGGCGATCATGGCCGAAATTGAACAGGAAGGACGAAAGAAGTTCATCGGCGTGGGTCGGCTGGTCGCTGACGCCGACCATGAGACGGCCGAGTACGCCGTTCTGGTCGCCGACGCCTGGCAGAATCAGGGTTTGGGTTTGAAACTGACCGAGTACTGCCTGGAGATCGCCGCCCGGTGGGGGATTCGCAAGATTGTTTCGGAAACGACGCAGGACAACTCGCGGATGCTGTCGATTTTCAAGCAGCAGGGATTCGCGGCGCAGGGGACGGTCGACGCGGGCATCGTCGCGGTTGAAAAGCCGATGGAGCGGCCGACGGAGATTTAGACTCGGTGCGGTTCTTCTACACCCTACGTCGCGCATTGCGACGACGAGTATCCGCGTAAAACTCCGACGCAGGTGCGACAGGGGGGAGGGTAGCGTGAATTTTAATCCACGTTACCCTCCCGTATTTTCCAGTCCTGCTCACCTCACAGCGCGGAACGCCACGACCGGGACTCCACGAGAACAGGCTCGCGCGAAACGCTTGAGGGGAGTTGCGAGAACCAGTTCCTCCACGCCACACGTCGCAGAGCGCGACCCCGGCAATGGTCCAATCGACGATTTGTCCTCATCCAAATCTCTGCCGAAGTTGCTTCAGGGAGAAGCCGAGAGTCCGATCAGAGTTTGCGTCGCAGTCCTCGATTTAGTTCGGGGTTTCGTGAGGAACTTGCAACTGATCGACAAAATTCCTTTTGGGTGGTACCTTCGGGGTGCGACGGCGGCTGCGCCGCGATAAGCCCTACAAACGACGGGTTTGATCCTGGACGGGTTCTTAGTCGTGAAACGCGTTCGGATCCGGCTCGGGCAGGAAGGCACAGGCGATGCTGCCGACGACATACACGAACAGCGCGACACCCGCCGATGTCAAAGCGTATTTCGCGGGAGCCGAACCATAGGTATCGGGAAGCTTTGTTACGATCTGTGCTGTCACGTAGGCGAAACTGGTCCCCAGCATGCGTCCACCAATGTTGGCGGCGAAACTCTCGCCAGTGCCACGCAAGTGCATCGGATAGACCAGCGGCAGGTAATTTCCCCAGAAACTGAATTGGGCGACCGTGAAGAACCCGGCGATCAGCACGCCCACTGACATGGTGGTGATGGGGAGTTTTCCCAGATAGATCGACTCGAGATTGATCTCGAAAAAGGTTTGGTTCTCGATTCGCAGGAAGAAGTAAAAGACCAGTGGCATCAGAATCATGCCGGGGGCCTGGAAGACGCGCAGCAGCGTCCGCCGACTGAGAATTCGCACCGCCAAAAACGCCAGCGCGAAGCGGCCCAGCAGTCCACCAATCTCCTGGACCTTGGTGTACTCCGACGCGACCTTTTGCTCAACCCCACGGGCCGCCCCCATCCGGGCCGCCTTCGCTTTCGCCGGATCCTCCGGGACCTTGGCGTTTTCTGACGCCTTCTCCGCCTTGGCTTTGACGTCCGCCAAACCGGGAACAATTTGTGGCAATTGCTGAATCGCTCCAAACGCGGCCCCATAACTGCACGCGAACATGATCGTCGTCACAATGGTCGTCCTCGCGAGATCAGGCGCGAAGAGAGCTGCGATTGTGGGACGCTTCAACGTTCCCGCAGAACGCTTTTCGGCCCAGACAGGGCTTTCCGGAAGGAACGGACGGATGAAGATCAGAGGAATTGCGGGAATCAACCCCGACATCAGCGTATAGCGCCAAGCCTCGTGTTGATGAATTTCTCCGATCGTTCCCACCAGACTTGTCAATGCGCCCGGGATGGCGATCGCGGGGAGCGATTTGGAAAACTCCAGCGCCAGACCGTTCGCAACTGCGACAAGAAGTCCCCCGATCGACGAGAACGCCTGTGTGTAGCCGAGTACCTTTTCGCGCTGATGCGGATTGGGAAACAATTCGGCGAGCCATGCGACAGCCGCGACGAACTCGACACAGACGCCAATAAACGTCGTGCAACGCAACACCAGCAGCATCCAGATGTTGGTCGAGAATCCGGCCAGGAAGGCCGAGACCGCATACAGCAAAATGCTCCAAGTCAGCACAAATCTGCGTCCCAGTCGGTCGGTCAGGTAGCCACCGAACAGTCCGATCAGACCCCCGACAAACGCCGGGATGTAGAACAATCGTCCCACCCACATCTGAAACTCTTCGGAACCGGGAGCCGCCCCGACCAGCTCCAATAGCGCCGGCCGCATGATCAACGGCAACATCAACAGTTCATAAATGTCGAACGCGAACCCGATGGCGGCGATGACGCAGATCAACCATTGAACGGTCGAAAGCCGACCGGCAGGAGGGATGGCGGGCTGGTTGGACATGACGGATCCTGAGGCGGGAAACAAACGATGGCAGGCAGGCCGACACTGTAACTTGACGTGCGAGTGGAGTGAAGCGTAGGCGTGGAGGGGTACGCTTGACCCGGATGAGCCGGAATTCCCATAGCGCCGTCTGCCTGAGGAGGCGGTCGTCGAATGCGGGTGCCCGACGGCGTCGACTCGGGCGCGACGTCCCAAATTCCGGTGTGGCGAGAATATACTGTCGGCGCTCTGCGGTGAGTCCGCAGAAACACCACACCCCGGGAGGTTCCAATGCGAATTGTCGTGGTCTGTGTCGTGCTGGCGTTTGGTGCCGTGTGTGGGGCCGACGATGTCGCAAACGTCGGCGCGTTCGAGTTTGACCATCTCCCGCACCAGGGAACGCCCGGCTGGAATCTCGACAATCTTGAATATCCCGCCGAGGCAATCACGATCGAGCGGATCTCTGCGAAAAACCAGGGACTGAGGATCGGCCGTCCCGATGGATCGCAAACCGGGCGATATACCATCACTCTGCGGGCCAGCACCCATGACTGGGATCCCACCGCCGTTGGGGTCACCCATTCCACCAACGTGAAACTGGCGGCCGACTACCGGGGAACGGTGCAAATCGCGATCTCAATCCCCGGCGCGGGAGCGCTGCTCGACCTGGGAAACGGCAAATGCGTGCTCTGGCAACGTGTCGGAGAGACCGACGAGCGAATTGATGAGACGCCATTGGTCCGGGAGAGGATCTCCGATTGGCGGGGAAGTGACCTGCACGACTATCGGTTGGAGTGGACCCCTGGATCCAAACCCCGTGACCTGGCGTGCCGACTTCTGATTGATGGCCAATTGATCAAGGAATTCGAGGGACACTCCCGCCCGAGCCCGTTGGATTCGACACTGGAAATCAGTTTCGAGAGTGGAACGGGAACGGGCCTGATCGACCAGGTCTCCTGGAATATCAATGGCGGAGTGCCCAAGCCCAACCTGGAGTTCACAGTGGAACGGGGTACGCGGCAGTTGTTCCTCGACGACTTTGGTGTGCAGGAGGTCGCGGGGCTGACCCGGAAGATGCACTCCCCCGACCGCCATGCAGGAAACCCAGTGCTGCGCGGCGAATTCCCATGGGAAAAGAATTCCACCTCCGTTTATGGCACAATGCTCTACGACGAAGCCCGCAAGCGTTTTCGGCTATGGTATCTCTGCTCGCCCGAATCCCCCGCGTCGGGCCGAAAATGGCTGGAGGTGGGAGGCTATCGCCGCGTCGCGGGTTGCACGCTGCTCGCCTATGCCGAATCGGACGACGCGGTCCATTGGGAGAAGC
>JAPLOC010000287.1:6371-7174 GCA_026692825.1 Planctomycetota bacterium
TCGAAGGCTCGAAGCGCAACAACCTGATCGACATCGGCATCGACAATCCCGAAGGGGTCGGCGTGCTGCATGACGTCGCCGATCCAGATCCCGAGCGGCGGTTCAAGGCGTTTTTCTGGGACCGTCGACTGACTCCTCCCGATGATCCAACGGGAATTGACGGTACACTTCGCGAAGTACCACTCGATCCCCCCGATCTCAACGACGCCCGGCGCGCGGGAGGAATGTGGGTCGCGTTTTCACCCGATGGCGTGCGCTGGAAAACAGTCGGTCCGGTCTTACCTCATGGCAGCGATACCACGCACACCATTCTGTTTGACCCGCGTCGCAAAAAGTACCTGGGATTTGGCCGAATGGGATTCGGCCGCACCGTGGCGCTGTCCGAAAGTGATGACGCTCTTTCGTGGACCGAACCTCGGCGGGTACTCTCGTGCGATGAACAGGATGGACCGGGAGGACAGATCTACGGCATGCCGACCGATCTGTACGAGGGGGTCTATCTGGGGATGTTCTGGATGTATCGCGAAGGGACCGACGCGAAGATAGACACCCAGTTGGCCCTCAGTCGCGATGGCAGACGTTGGCGGCGAGTCGCAGACCGGCAGACATTTCTGGCGAACGGGCCTGACGGGGCCTGGGATGATGGCATGTCACGGGCGGGACGGGGAATCTGTGTGGTGGGAGAAACGATTTACCTCCACTACTCCATGGTCAATGGTCCGCATCGCAGCGCGAAGTTTCCCAAGGTCGACCGCAAGTTTCCCGGTGCGATTGGGCTTGTCACGCTGCGCCGCGATGGGTTT
>JAPLOC010000287.1:7210-8255 GCA_026692825.1 Planctomycetota bacterium
GGATACGGGAATGCGACACGTTCCGACTCCACCCGAAGACAATTCTCCAGTCCACCTGGTTTTCAAACTGAAAAACGCACGGCTCTATTCGTATTGGTTCGAGTGACGACTCACTATCGGGAGACCGGCAAATCGGAATCCGATTCCAATTCCTCCCGGGCCTCGTCTAAGTGGAGTTTCGCCCGTTCGACCTTTTGTCGTGACGCGTTCAAACCTGCGCGTTTGACTTGCAATTCGGTCTCGGGAATCAACCCCTTGTCGCGCAACTTCTGTGCCTGTTCCAGTTCTTCGACCAGTCTGGTGAATTCCTGTTCCTCGGTCCTCAGATCCAGTTCCTTCAACTTCAGTCGGGCCGTGCCCCGCTTCGCACGCTGCGTGGCTCGGAGCTTCGCCGCCTCGTCAGCGGCTCTCGCTTCTCGTTCTGGACGCGTCTCCAGATCTTCCAATTGCACTTCGAGTCGCTCCAGACGAAACCGGGCCTGTTCGAGTTCCCGGTTGGCCGCCCGGAGTTGCGCGAGTGGTTCATATCCTTTGTCAACCTGTTTTTGAGTCCGCTCGACCGACTCGGCAGACGCTTCCAGTTCCTTCTTCGCCGCCGCCACATCGATTCGCAACAACTTGACGCGAGCCTGTGGACTCAATTCCGAAATCAGAATCTCAGCGCTTTCAGAAACACGCGGGGCTCGCCGAGGTGAGTTTTCCTCACGTTCCGAGACCTTCGCATCAATCAGCGGCAGCAGCACTTCCAGCATCGCCACTTCACCCGGCGAACCACTCAGGTGAATCTCCCCGCTGGCGTGCAGTTTGGCCTCGACGCCCAGACCTGGGACTTTCGGATGTCGTCGGCGAATCGACTGATTGATCTTGTCGATGGACTTCATCGCGGCCTTCGGGTTGGAGAGTTGAATGATCGTCTCGTACCGTGGTGCGTTCTCACGCTTCCGACTCACACTGCCACGCTTCTCGCCCTTTTGCTTTTCGTCGTCGTCATCGTCATCACGATCGTCGTCATTGTCATCGTCGTCCGCTTCCACCTCGGTTTTTG
>JAPLOC010000288.1 GCA_026692825.1 Planctomycetota bacterium
CCCAACCCAGGCACTGTTCCTGATGAATGGCAAGCTGCTGAAGTCGCGGTCCCGCGATGTCGCGACACGGGTGTTGGCGGGTTCCCAGGAGGAGGCCGCGCGACTGGGAGATGTCTGGCGGATCGTGATGAATCGCCCCATCACGCCCGAAGAACAGGTGGAAGCGGCGCAATTCGTGGCGGGGCTTCAGCAGGATCTCGCCAGTGATGCGACGATCGCCGCCGACGAGCGGGAGCGTCGGGCGTGGTCGGAGTTGTGCCATGCTTTGCTGGCGTCGAATGAGTTTCTCAATCTGCTGTAGTCGTTCAGGGAATCCAGGTCACATCACGGGAAGAACTTCATGTCCACCCAATCGCAAACTCCCTTCCTTGGCCCGGTCCCACGTCGCGAGCTGCTGCAGTCGGTCGCCTGCGGATTTGGCGGCCTGGCGCTGCACAGCCTGCTGGCGGGAATGGGGCAGGGGGGTGAGTCCGGGGTGTCTGCGAAGACACTCCCCGGCCCCCACCATGCGCCACGCGCGAAGCGGGTGATTTTCCTGTTCATGGCGGGGGGGCCGTCGCAACTCGACATGTTCGACCCCAAGCCGTTCATCGCCCAGAAGCATGGGCAGCGGATCAGCCCGCCTATCGACGGTCGCGAGGTGACGGTGGGAGTCGACCGCTACCTGGCACTCGGGCCGGCGTGGCCCGCGAAACCGCGTGGCCAGTCGGGGGTGATGATCTCCGACCTGTTGCCACAGCTCGCGCAGGTCGCCGACGACATTTGTTTGTTGCGGGGAATGCATACCGACAACGAGGCGCACGCACCGGCGTCGCTGCAACTGCACACGGGAGCGTCGATCGACGTGCGTCCTTCGATGGGGGCCTGGTTCAGCTATGGCCTGGGGACCGAGAACCAGAATCTCCCCGGCTTTATCACCATTCATCCCGACAGCGACGTGCGGACGTATGGCTCGTCGTTTCTGCCGGCGGCACATCAGGGGACACCCGTCACAGTCCCTGCGAAGCCCGAGGACTCTCCCATCCGTTACTTGCGCGATGCCGACGCGTCGCCGGCGATCCAGGAAAAACGGCTGGGGTTCCTGCAAAACATGAACCGCAAACTGCGCGGCCGGGTGGGGGAGGATCCGCAAATGGAGGGATTGATTCAGTCGTTTGAATTGGCCTTCCGGATGCAGCGCGAGACTCCCGGGCTGCTCGATCTGAATGCCGAAACCCCTGCGATGCTGGAGACCTACGGCATTGGACCGGGGAAACCGAGCGACCGCAACGGTCGCGCGTGCCTGCTGGCACGGCGACTCAGTGAGGCGGGAGTGCGATTCGTGCAGGTGACGATGGGGGGCTGGGACCACCATGGCGACATTCGCGGGGCGCTCCCTGGTACGTGCGCCAGTGTCGATCAACCAATTGCCGGCCTGCTGCGTGATCTCAAGGCCCGAGGACTGTTGGACGATACGCTGATCGTCTGGTCGGGGGAATTCGGACGGACGCCGTGGAGTCAGGATCTCTCGGGAACGTCACCGATCGAGAAACATGGACGCGAACATCAGCCGGAAGGGTATTGCGCGTTTCTTGCCGGGGCGGGGGTCAAATCGGGCATGATGTACGGTCAGACCGACGACTTCGGTTTCCAGCCTGTCGAAGGAGCGGTCCACCTGTACGACATGCACGCGACGATCATGCATCTGATGGGAATCGACCACGAACGGCTGACCTGGCGACATTCGGGTCGAGACTATCGACTGACCGATGTGTATGGCCGGGTGGTCAATGAGGTGCTGGCGTAGTGTCGGCAAAGCGGGCCGCGCACTCGGAGAGTTTGGGCTACGTTGTCTCACTCAGGAATCGCGTCCCCGCGCCTGACAACGGTTCCTTCCCAGACCGCCTCATCCGTCTCTGGCGAATAAGTCAGCACCCGATGTGCGCTTCCCGGAACGGGAGGCGCATCCACACGCGGCAGCCAACGACGGTGTTCGGCCAGAACGTGTTGGTACTTTCCATCACCCGCCAGATTCGTCCACTCGTTGGGATCCGTTTCGTGATCGTACAGCTCTTCCGTCCCGTCGGCATATCGGATGAACCGCCACCGAACACTCCGAACCGTGTGGTTCCCCTGATTGTGCGACGTGATCGCGGGGCGCGAACGAACGGCGGAAGCGTCGCGGAGTTGCGGGAAGAGGCTCACCCCTTCCAGATCATCGCGAGGAGGCAGCCCGCACAGCTCGACGAGCGTGGGATAGAGATCGAGCAGCTCGGCCGGCTGTCCGCAGCGCCCGCCCGCGGCGATTCCCGGGCCGGCGAAAATCAGCGGAACGCGTGTCGACCGCTCCCACAGCGTGTTCTTCCCCGTGATTCCTTTTTCTCCCAGGTGCCACCCATGATCTCCCCAGACGACGACGATTGTGTTGTCGGCCTGACCGGCCTCTTCGAGCGCCTGCAGCAGTCTTCCGATTTGCGCATCGACGAAACTGGTACACGCCAGATATGACCGGGTGAGATTCCGCCATTGCCGGTTGTCTTGAACCCAGCGCAGTCTCGGTTCCGGAAGATTCCAGTGCAGATACCACGCGAATCGCGGGATGTCGTCACGATCGTCCTCTTTCACCCGCGGGAGAACCGTGTCATCGTCCGGATACAGATCAAACCAGCGCTGCGTGGCATAACACGGGACGTGCGGGAGGAAAAACCCGGTGGCCAGAAAGAAGGTCCTGTCGGCCGGCGCAGAGCGGATCTGTTCGATCGCCCAGGTGGCGATTTTGTGGTCCCCTTTGTCTTCGTCCCGATGCGGGAAGACTCCCCAGTCCATCAGCGGGTGATTTCCCATCGGAGTTGCGGGGATCAGCTTTTTGCCCGGCGTCACACCGATTCCGCCGTCGGGTCCCCAAAGATCGAATTCCTTCATCCGGTCGGCGGCGCTCGTGGCTCCGCCGTGATAGATCTTGCCGGTCGTCAGCGTGTGGTAACCGTGTTCGCGAAAATACTGCGGCAGCGCGACACGGTCCCGCCAGCCGTCGAGTGTGCGGAACCACGGAGCCAGTCCATAGATGCCTGTCGTCGTGGGCCGCACCCCCAGCAGCAGACTCGTGCGCGAGGGGTTGCACAACGGAGCCTGACAATGCGCATTGAGAAAGACCGTACCGCGCTTGGCGAGCTGGTCGAGATGTGGCGTCTTCACCAGTGGATGGCCCCCCAAGGGACCGATCCAATCGTTCTGA
>JAPLOC010000289.1:0-3816 GCA_026692825.1 Planctomycetota bacterium
GATGGGATCTTGCGCCGTAGCCGAGTCGATCCGTGACTCGAACGCGAGTTGCGGAGCAACTCGTCTACGAACAACCGTCGCTCGCCGTTCCGAATTCCAGAGCATCCATCGCGCGGCCGTCAGCCGCAGGATGAGTACGGAGAAGCCAATCGCCCACACCAACGGCAGTGCATTGATCCAGGTCCAACTCCACTCTGTTGACTCGGAATTGATCTTCGACGTCGCGATCGCAGCTTGTGACTCCGACACAGGGGCGGCAGGCTGATCTACGATCGAGATGG
Organism: Planctomycetota bacterium; assembly: GCA_026692825.1. Lineage (GTDB taxonomy): Bacteria > Planctomycetota > Planctomycetia > Planctomycetales > Planctomycetaceae > UBA10511. The sequence goes on from JAPLOC010000289.1 coordinate 282, forward strand.
GCCGCTCGATCTCCGGTCGCGCCGAAGGCTGTTGCAATTCGACAGAGACATCTGCGGGCCTGACGATCCCGGAAGGGCCGACATCCACAGCAGCCAGACCCGGCGAATGACTCGCCCAGGCAGGCAACACTCGCCACTGGGGCAACATCGCCGACAACAGCGGCACAACCAGTAGCGCGACAATCGCCAGCAACCAGACCAGATGTCGAGTCGCAGCCGAATCCCGCCGCAGGATCAGGGCAGCGACAGCCGCCAACGCCAGCAGCACCGTCCCTTTGACAGCGGAATCGACGAGCAGAAGGCTCGACGCGCTCAATACCCCGGCGACGGCCAATATGGTGCGATTCATCTCAGCGGCCTTCCTGTTGAGCTTGTTCGATCAACGCGATCAGCCGCTCACGCTCGTCGGCCGACACCTGGTCCTTTCGCGAATGCAAATGCGCCGCGAGGGCCTCCTCCAGCGACCCGCCAAAGAACGTCTCCAGCACTTGCTCGAAGGCGAGACGTCCGGCTTTGGCTTTGGTCTGACGAGGCACATAGATCACCTCGCGTCCGCTTTCGCGCCGTCGCAGATGCCCTTTTTCTTCGAGAATGTGCATCATCCTGCGCACCGCCATCGTCGTGGGGGGCGAGGGAATGGTTTCGACGACTTGATTGACAGTCGCCTCACCGAGCGCAAAGACGGCATCCATGATCTGCCGCTCGCGTCGACTCAGATCAGACGAATCGGGCATGACTAGCTCCTCCCACGACAGTTTCTCATTCGGCAATCAGCACGAATCCCGTAGACTCCGCGCTAATAATGTAACGCACTCCGGCGTGAGGTCAAGATCATCCGCGTTATTTTTTTAGCGGATGGAAAATGGGGGACATATCTCGTTCTTGAATTGGAGACTCGCGGGGGCAACCCTGCGAGGACGCCACGGACCGCTCGGGCCGTTGTTGACGGCATGATCGATCACGCTCAGAATCGCGGGAACTGCCGCGAGACAGTATTCCACAAGCCGGCGGACTTCGACGTCTTTGTGGCGACGATGAACGACGCCCAGCGTCGGGTTTCGGTCGATCAATTCGGCGCGACGAGATCATCGTCATTTCGGCACGACCGGGCACGTGTGGCAAGGAAGATTCAAGGCGTTTCCGTTGCAGGACGACGATCACCTGGCCACCGTGCTGCGGTGAGTCGAGAGCAATCCCGTGCGTGGCGAATTGGCGGCTCGAGCCGAGCATTGGAAGTGGTCGAGCCTGCCCGGCTGGTTGTCCGCTGGATTGCGGACGATTGACGTTCTCGAACCATTGCCTTGGGCGGGGCAACGGCCAGGCGTCAACTATCTCCGCTGTTCCGCTGTCCCGTGAATCCGCTGCCCGAACCAATCGGTTCGAAACCCGGCAACGAACTTTCTGATGAGTCAGCGACGCGACCAATACCCGGGTCGACGCTTGGAATGTGCGATCGCGACGACAAAAATCTCGTCATCGTGAACGCGGTAGAATACGGTATAGGGGAATTGTTGCAGCAAGCGAAATCGCACCGAATCCTTGAATATCGGCCAGCGCAGCGGGGCGGATCGAATCTGGTCGATGGCGGCTGCGAGTCGGGCATCGAATTCCATCGCGAGATTCTCTGCAGCGTTCTGGTACCACTCTCTCGCTTCGCGCGCTTCTCTGACCGCGTCGCGAGAGAGCGTCACCTTCATGGATTTGCTCCCTGAATCAATCGGCGTGCCGTCTCCCAAGGGATTCCTGCAACCTGGCCCGAGTCGTATTCCTCCAACCGTCGCTGAATCTCTTGCGTCCACTCTTCCAGCCACGACTCGTCCGCCGCGCTGTCCAGACTTTCGATCAGGACCGCCGCGAGTTGCCCGCGGTCTTGGGGAGACAGGTTCAACGCGGAATCAAGAACGGATTTATAGTTGTCTGGCATCGAATTCCTCCAGTGGGACCACACTCTCTGAGTATGCGACAGTCTACCAAATGACGGGAACAAGTTCCCGCGGTTCCAGATCAAACTTCAACGCGGAATCGAGATCCAACATCTGAAACGGCCGGCCCGACTCAACGGCGACTCGGTGGGCAATAATGGGGACGCAGCGCGTTCTTTGACTTGGAGACGCGCGTCGACTCCCAAGCAAGAATGCCACGGACCGCTCGAGCCGCTGTTGGCGGCAGGAACTATCACGCTTTGAATCGCGGGAACCGCCGCGAGACAGTGTTCCGCAAGCCGGCGGACTGCGACGCCTTTTTAGCGGCGATGAACGACGCCCAGCGTCGAGTTTCGCGAGCATTGGAAATGGTCGAGCCTGCCCGACTGGTTGACCCCGGATGACCCGCTGCACTGGCGTGGCACGCCGGCGCCGCGTAATGCGGCGTGGTGGGAGCGTGTCAACGAGCCGCTCTCGAGCGGCGACTTGCAGCGATTGCGTCATTCGGTGCCGCGAGATCGGCCGATCGGCAACAACGACTGGACGCGTCCTACCGCCCAGGCTTTGGGCCTGGAAACCTGTTTGCGACCCCCAGGAAGACCTTAGAAATCTGAAAACTCACGATGTCCCCCTTTTTTTGTCCCCGACTGCAGGGTCGTAGAATCAGACTCTGGAAGGTACTCCCAACTTGTGCGAGAATCCAACGTCGAAGCGTGTTCACCAATCGCCGTCACGGAAAGCCAGGCAACAGATGAAATCCAAGTCCGAACTCCTGCAACGCATCACCATCGAACCTGGCAAGTGCGGCGGTAGACCGTGCATTCGCGGGATGCGGATGCGAGTCGTGGATGTGCTGCAGTTGCTGAGCGCCGAAGCGACGATCGAAGAAATCCTGCAGGACTATCCCTCCTTGGAGCGAGACGACGTCCTGGCGGCAATCGAATACGCGGCCCGGCAGTCGGACCATCTGATTCTCCAGTCAGCATGATGTTAGCAAGGACGAAGATTTCTTGCACTTGTCGGCAGCCGATCCCACCGGTCCGGCGTTCATTTGGGTCCGTTTGGGCAATTGCCGCACCGGGGCGTTGCTCGCCGCGTTCGGGCAGTTTTTCCCGGATCTTGTTCCGGCGCTGCATGCCGGTGAAAAGATTGTGGAACTCCGATGATTCAGCGGATGGCGCCTACGGCAGCGGCTGCCCGGCTGGTTGTCCGCTGATGACCCGCTGCTCTGGTGTGGCACGCCGGCGCAGCGTGATGCGGCATGGTGGGACCGTGTCAACGAACCGCTCTCGAGCGACGGCTTGCAGCGATTGCGTCATTCGTCGCGGCATGTCAGCGGAATGATGGGAGGCGACAATCAAGGAATCAGCGTCCTTCGCCGTCCAGTTTCCCGTTGACTCGCACCATTCAATCTCCGAAAATTCCATGATGAACACTGCAACTATTCCGACCGCAATCGACGACATGCACGCCGTGAATGAGGCTGTACTCGCCGGCCGTCCCCTTGACCCCGATCTCGCACGGAGAATCGAGGAACGTGCCGAAGAATTTCGGCAGCGAATGATCCGTGAGCAAGGACTTTTGAACATCGGTGTCGACCTCATCCGCAAAGC
>JAPLOC010000289.1:3852-5967 GCA_026692825.1 Planctomycetota bacterium
GTCGCTCGTGAGGTACATCATTGATGCTTCTGTCGGCTTCAAGTGCGTGGTGCCAGAGATTCTGACTCCGAAGGCGCTGCAAATCCGTGGAGACTTTCGAAAGGGAGTCCACGATCTGCTCTCTCCCGACCTCTACCCGATCGAGCTGGGCAACTCACTCGCCGCCGCAGGTCGCTCGGGAAGATTTCCCGCGAGCGATTTCCCGACAGTCTACACGGACATGATGGGAAATCTCCCGATCATCTACCCCTCGCTGTCGCTGCTCCCACGGGCGTACGAAATCTCCTGTCAGAACCGCGTGTCGGTTTATGACGCGATTTACGTCGCCCTCGCTGAGAAAGAGGGTTGTGATCTGGTGACAGCCGACGACAAGCTCATCAAAGCACTCCCTGGCTATCCCATTATTTCCCTCAGCGCACTATGAATGAAAATCGAACTGCAAACGGGCAAAAGGGCAAAAGCGCGGACATAGCGCGTTCCTGACGTGGAGAATCGCGTGGGCTACCCCGCGACCATGCCACGGATCGCTTGAGCCGCTGTTGGCGGGATGTTCGATCACGTATTGTATCGCGGGAACCGCCGCGAGACGGCGTTCCACAAGCCGGCGGACTTCGACGCCTTGGTGGCGGCGATGAACGACGCCCAGCGTCGGGTTTCGGTCGATCTCTTCGGCGCGACGAGATCATCGCCATTACGGCACGACCGGGCACTTGTGGCAGGGAAGATTCAAGGCGTATCCGTCGCAGGACGCCGATCACCTGGCCACCGTGGGGGCTGTCGGTTTTGTAGCGACGTCGCTCCGCGGCGTCGCTCCGGTTGTGGTTCCCGCGAAGCGAAACCACAACCGGCTGTCGCAAACACGCGATCGGATCGCCTCAATCGACAGCCACCGTGCTGCGGTACGTCGAGCCCAATCCCGTGGGTGCCGAATTGGTGGCTCAAGCCGAGCATCGGGAATGGTCGAGCCTGCCCGGCTGGTTGGCCGATCTTCATGGCACCTGCTTGGGCCGGATCTCGAATTGCGAACGGGAGCGAAAGAAACAGACATCGAATTCGAGGAAGAAGTTCACCTGCCCCAGAATCACTGGCACTGAATCGGTCTTGGCCCAAGCAAAGGCCAGTCGCACTGGGGCAAAGGTGCCGAACGTCACGGAAAGCACCACCACCCGAGCCTCCACCGCAGCCAGGTTACCGCTCAACTCGACTTTTTTCGTCTGCTGATCCCAATCAAGACCAAGTTGAATACCGAGAGCGTATGGCAGGACGTTGATCGCTGCTCCACTATCCACCAACCCGGGCGTCGCGACATTCTGACGCCCGATGAGAATGAGTGGCAACATCGGCGTCAGGCTGGCAGTGCCGAGGGACGGATCGCGCGAAACGAAGGGAAATTGTTGTGACGGGACGCTCACGGCTGGACCTCATCCTCTTCCAATGCATTCAGGAGGACCGCAGCCGCAGAGAATGCGCGGTCTGGCGACCAGATGGGATACGACCGGCCTGATTCGATCAATTCGCTCTCGTCCTGTTCGAGATCCTGGGCGAGGACTTGAATCAGGCGAATTTTTTCGAGCCTGGAGAGTGCTCGCGCTTCGGGCAACACATCGAGTAGGGACATGGCGATATTCTCCTGGGTTCCAGAACTTCTGTCATTCAATGTACCGAACCGGATACTGGCCGTCGAACTGAACCCGACAGAAGTTCGATTTCCACCTGCGGAGAAAAAAGGGGGACATAGAGAGTTCCTGGCTTGGAGAATCGCGTCGGCTAACCTGCAAAGACGCCACGGACCGCTCGAGCCACTGTTGGCGGGATGATCTATCACGTTTTGAATCGCGGGAATCGCCGCGAGATGGTGTTCCACAAGCCGGCGGACTTCGACGCCTTTGTGGCGGCGATGAACGACGCCGAGCGTCGGGTTTCGGTCGATCTCTTCGGCGCGACGAGATCATCGTCATTACGGCACGACCGGGCACGTGTGGCAGGGAAGATTCAAGGCGTATCCGTCGCAGGACGCCGTTGACCTGGCCACCGTGGAGGCTGTCGGTTTTGTGGCGACAACGCTCCGAGGTGTCGCTCCGGTTGTTGTTCCCGTGAAGCGGAACCACAACCGGC
>JAPLOC010000290.1:0-1908 GCA_026692825.1 Planctomycetota bacterium
CGCCCATTGGACATCGGACCAATGCCTAAGAAAATCCCAGGGGGGTCTGGGGGGACAGAGTCCCCCCAGGTCGGGTGCGGCAGCGTCACATTTGTCGCCAGTTACTCCCTACCGATTCAACCGCCAGGGCGATTGTTATGGTTGCGAAATGTTCCCAATGTCCAAATTCCGCCCACCTGGAGTAGAAAACGACAGCCCCCTTGCGTTGGAGGGGAGTACCGGGTAATTCAATTCTTATTCATGACTTGGGAGTTCGAACAGTCGCGCGGCGGTGGAACGAGCGCGAGTCGCGTTTTGTGCTGGTGTCCGGTCTCCATCCACCGAATCCCATCGGCCGGATCACAATGCAGGGAGTGTGTTTCATGTGTCACCCGTTGTCGCGGTCCGCGTGGCTGCTGCTCCTTCCCGTGATGGTGGCGTGTTCTGGTTGCGGCCAAACACAAGCGGAATCGAGCCAGAACGCTCCGCCGACAATGGTGATTGTGTCTCCTCCCGTGGAGGAGTCGGTCACCGACTTCGTCGACTACACAGGACGGACCGAAGCGGTCGAAACCGTGGAGATCCGTTCCCGTGTGTCGGGCTTTCTGGACAAAGTGCTGTTCAAGGATGGGGACGACGTCACCCAGGGGGCGAATCTCTACCAGATTGACGATCGGGAATATCAGGCCGATCTGGCGGTGGTGACGGGCGATCTCACCAGTGCCGAGGCCCGGGCCGAAAAGGCTAAAACCGATTTTGAACGGGCGCTGGGACTGAAGAAAAATCGGGCCATCAGCGACGAAGATTTCGACCGCGCCGTCTCGGGCAAACTCGAAGCGGAGGCGGCCGTGGCATCCGCGAGCGCGGCCAAGGCCCGCAAACAACTGGACGTCGAGTTTTCGAAGATCACTTCCCCAATCGCCGGCAGGATCAGTCGCAATCTGATCTCGGCTGGAAATCTCGTCACGGCCGACAATACGTTGTTGACCACGATTGTTTCCGTGGATCCGATTTACGTCAATTTCGATGTCGATGAACGGACAATTCTGAACATCCAGCGAGGCGTTCGTGAGGGACGGCTCAAGTCACGCGTCCAGGGAGAAATCCCGATCCTGCTGGGGCTCGCCACGGACAAAAACTATCCGTATGAGGGGGTCATCGATTTCATCGACAATCGCGTGGATCCACGCACGGGTACGATTCGAGTCCGGGGGAACTTTCCCAATCCCAAGCCCGATGTCGGCCAGCGGGCCCTGTCGCCGGGGCTGTTTTCGCGCGTTCGCGTTCCGGTCGGCGAACCGACCCGGTCGCTGCTCGTGACCGACCGGGCGGTGGGCACCGATCTCGGTCGAAAGTTTCTCTATGTCGTGAATGATTCCAACGAGGTGGTGTTTCGTCCGGTCGAACTGGGCGCGCGGCACGATGGACTGCGTGTGGTTTCCCAGGGACTGAACCCCGGTGAGCGGGTCATTATCGACGGACTGCAGCGGGTCCGACCGGGTTCCGTCGTGGCCCCCAAGCCAGGTGAAATGCGCAGCCGACCCAGTCGTTCGGCCGCGGCGAAACCCGTAGTGCCCGACAGTGAAGCCGACGCTGACGACCGTGCGAAAACTGGCGAATAGCGCCACTTTGTAATCGTCACGGTGACACGGAAAGTGTCCGCGGAATTCTCACCAGAGCAGGTTCTCAATGGCAAAATTCTTCATCGACCGTCCGGTGCTGGGGGTCGTGATTTCCGTGGTGATACTGCTGGCGGGACTGGCCTCGGTCAACAGTCTGCCGGTCGCCCAGTATCCGGAAATCACCCCTCCCACGGTCCAGGTTTCCTGTTCCTACCCGGGCGCGAACGCCGCCGTGGTGAGAGATACCGTCGCCGCGACGATCGAACAGCAGGTCAACGGCGTCGAGGGGATGATGTACATGTCGTCC
>JAPLOC010000290.1:1932-2493 GCA_026692825.1 Planctomycetota bacterium
ATTCGAACTGGGAACGAATCTCGACATGGCGCAGGTGCTGGTGCAGAATCGCGTCAATCTGGCGCTCCCGACCCTCCCCGACGCCGTCAAGGCGATTGGCGTTTCGACCAAAAAGAAATCTCCCAGCATTCTGCTGGTTATCAACTTGACATCCGAAGTCGACACGTCGACCGGCAAGCCGATTTACGACCAGCTCTATTTGAGCAATTACTCCACGATTCATATCCGGGATGAACTCGCCCGCCTGAAGGGGGTGGGAGACGTCGCGTACCTGGGACAGCAAGATTTCAGTATGCGGGTCTGGCTCGATCCCGAGAAACTCGCCTCGAGCGGTCTTACCGCGACCGACGTCATCAACGTTCTCAAAGAACAAAACGTGCAGGTCGCCGCCGGCCAGATCGGTCAGCAGCCGGTCCCGGAGGGTCAGGATTTTCAGTACACCCTCAGCACGCTGGGCCGACTCTCCGAAACTGAACAGTTTGAACAGATCATCGTGAAGACGGGGGATGACGGTCAGGTCGTCCGTTTGCGCGACGTTTCGGAGATTCGTCTGGGAGCCAA
>JAPLOC010000290.1:2507-9365 GCA_026692825.1 Planctomycetota bacterium
TGCACGCTTGACGGCGATCCTTCGGTCGGGCTGGCGATTTATCAACTTCCCGGCTCCAACGCGCTCCAGACCGCCGACAACATTCGCATCCGGATGAAAGAACTGGAGAAGAATTTCCCCAAAGGGGTGCGCTATGGCATCGTTTACGACACGACCCCGTTCATTCAGGAATCGGTCGCCGAGGTGTTCCACACGTTGCGTGACGCCGTCATCCTGGTGGCGATTGTCGTGCTGCTGTTCCTGCAGGACTGGAAGGCGATGATTCTGCCGATGATCGACGTCCCGGTTTCGCTGGTCGGCACATTCGCCGTCATGTATGCCATGGGTTTCACGCTCAACAACCTGACGCTGTTCGGCCTGGTGCTGGCGATTGGCATTGTGGTCGATGATGCCATCGTCGTACTCGAAGCGGTGGAGACCAAGCTCGCCGAGGGGCTGGATGCCCGCACCGCCACAATCAAAGCGATGGGCGAAATCACCGGTGCGATCATCGCCATCACCCTGGTGTTGTGCTCCGTCTTCCTCCCCAGCGCCCTGATTCCAGGCATCAGCGGGCAGTTCTACCGTCAGTTCGCTCTGACGATCGCCGCCTCAATGATCATCTCGGCGATCAACGCGATGACCATGACCCCCTCGCGGGCGGTGATGATTTTCAAAGACTACAAACACGGCGCTCACGGTCACGAAGACACTCGCGAAGCGCTTCCCTGGTGGGGCTACGCGGCGCTGTTGGGGTGGTTGGGGGCGACTCTGGCAGAGCGGTTTTTGCTGCCGCATCACGAACCCGAGGCAGGGGACAACGCGGGATTCGCGTGGCGCGCCTGGCTGATCTGGGGAGGACTGTTGATTCCCGGTGCCGTTCTGGGCCGGTTCATCGCACGCCCCATGAATCGCGCCCTCGGACGTTTTTTCCGAGTGTTCAATCGAGGCTTTGACGTGGTGACCAGAATCTATGGACGCATCGTGGGTGGATTCCTGCGTCTCAGTACCATCGTGCTGCTCGTCTATGGAGGTCTCCTGGGGCTGACCTACGTGGGATTCACCCGCATTCCGACCGGGTTCATCCCGACCCAGGACAAAGGATATTTGGTTGTTGACCTGCAATTGCCCGACTCGGCGTCGCTCGAGCGGTCCATGGCCGCTGTCAAACGGGTGGAACAGATCGCGCTGGAAACCGAGGGGGTCGCGCACACGATCGGAATTCCCGGCCAATCGTTCGTGCTGAACGCGGTCGGTTCCAATCTCGGTTCGATGTTCATCATTCTCAAAGACTTCGAACACCGTCAGGACGCCAGTCTCTCCAGTGACCAGATCGCCCGCAGGTTGCAACGGCGTTTTTTTGAAGAGATTCTCGAAGCCAGGGTCGCGGTGTTTGGTGCCCCGGCCGTCGATGGGCTGGGAAACGCCGGCGGCTTCAAGTTGATGATCGAGGGGCTGGGGGACGTGCCACTCGACGTGTTGCAGGGGCAGACCGAAAACCTGGCCGACAAGGGAAGCAAACAGCCGGGGATCGCCGGGATGTTCAGCAGTTTCCGCGCGAACACGCCGCAACTCTATGTCGACATCGACCGGACCAAGTGCAAAACGATGGGGGTGCCGCTCGGGGACGTGTTCAATACCCTGCAGGTCTACCTGGGGGGTTACTACGTCAATGATTTCAACAAGTACGGACGCACCTGGCAGGTCAATCTGCAGGCGGACGCGCAGTTTCGGCTGGAAGCGGATGACGTGCGGCAGCTTCAGGTTCGCAACGCCGCGGGCCAGATGATCCCGCTGGCAACCGTGGCGACGGTTGAAGACGTTGGAGGACCACTTGTGATCACGCGGTACAACATGCGTACCGCGTCGGCTCTGAATGGGGCGGCGTTACCGGGGGTGAGTACGGGGACAGTGATCGCGACGGTCTCGGGACTGTCCGGGCGGGAACTCCCCAATAACATGACATTTGAGTGGACCGAGCTGACGTTTTTGCAACTGCGGGAGGGGAACTCTGTGGTCTACGCGTTCGCCGGCGCGGTCGTGCTGGTGTTCCTGGTGCTGGCCGCGCAATACGAAAGTTACTCGCTGCCGATGGCGGTGATTCTGGTCGTGCCGATGTGCATTCTGAGCGCGCTGGCGGGGGTCTGGGCGATACGCTCCGACATCAACATCTTCGTGCAGGTCGGTTTCGTGGTGCTGGTCGGATTGGCCTGCAAGAACGCGATCCTGATTGTGGCATTCGCAAAGGTTCGCCACGAGGCGGGAGACGCGTTGTTCGATGCCACACTGAACGCGTGTCGCAGCCGGCTGCGCCCGATCATCATGACGTCGTTCGCGTTCATTCTCGGGGTGGTTCCGCTGATGATCGCCAAGGGAGCCGGTGCCGAGATGCGGCGGACCCTCGGAACGGCGGTCTTTTCCGGAATGCTCGGAGTGACCTTGTTCGGGATCTTTCTGACGCCGGTCTTCTTCTATGTCATTCAGCGGTTTCTCGATCGCCGGCCCTCTTCCCAAGGTACACCACCGGCGAGTGGTGAGCCAGCTCACTGACACACGACTGGACGCCTTGCATGGAGTGATGAAAACGCGGCATTGCCAGTCGAGTTTTCTGTGTTGGGGATTGACGCCGCCCCAGTCGTCGACTGACGAAAGGGGCGGTTTGAAGTTGCCTTCCGCGTTCCATTACGGCAGCGGAACCGTCCGCAGCGACTGCTTCCCGTCCTTTTGGACAATGACGACCGCCAGGTCATCGCTCAGTCGATCAAGCTGAACCGTTCCTTCCAGATCCTTGATCGTTTCGAACGCCTGACCCTCGGTCAGCTTTTCGTTCGGCACAGGAGCGGTGATTCCCTCTTTACGACCGATGTCCTTGGTGCTGATCTTCATCACACCGCGGTTGTTGTTGCTCATCAGCAGGAAGTTTTCGTCTCCCTTTTTGTAAGCGATCATGTCGAGCGGCATGTTGCGGTTTCCCAGCTCGGCGACTGTTGTGCCACGCGTCTTGGATCCCGATTCGATCGCCGTGATCGGAAAGCGAACCAGCGGGGTGCAGGTGAAACCCGCCAGCACCGAGGGGACGCCATCAATGTTCATCGCCACAAACGTGCGGACCGTGGCGTTGTCTTCCATTCGCCCGTGAGCGCCGTGGTAGATTTCCACTCCCGTCCCGATCGCGTTTTCAGAAAAGGGGAACGCGAATTCACGAATCTGTGAAGGAGTCCCAGCGGCCGACACTCCCGAAACCAGAACTTTTCCCGAGGCGTAGGCAATATCGGTCACCGCTTCATTCCGCAGGTTGCGGGCCCGCGGGCCTTCCCCGACGAGCTTGTCTTCCGGCGGGTTGGGCAACGTCGCTTTCAAGAACGGCACCTTGGCCAGCGAGACCAGAGCGATCTCGCCCGCCTGGTTGATCCGAACGAGAGCCGGTGCCTTGTCGTCACCGGAACTGAGCGACAGGAAGATGTTCGCGGTCAGGGGATTGACAGCCAGATCGTTGACCGCGAGCGGTGTCTTGAGGCCCGCGACACCGGCCAGTTTCTCGGCGAGGTCGTCGATGTTGCGCTGGGGCGCACCTTTGGCCGGGGTGGCATCTCCCGTGTCGACCGCGAAAATCGCCGCCCCTTTCGCGTCACCGATGAACAACACCCCGTCGGGACCAAACGCCAGTTGACCGGCCGACTTCAAATCGGGGGTTCCTTCTTTCAAGCCCCATTTGTGAGCCGCTTGGGAGGTGCCAGCCGAACAGACGACCGCCACCAGGAAACCGCAGAGAATGAGATTCGCGCGCATAACTCGCTCCGGATGCAGACCAGAATCGCGGCACGCGACCATCGCGGCCGACAGCGAAGGGGATTATCAACCCGGATCTGGCAAAAGGTCAACCAACCACGGTTCCCCAAATCCAGGCTGGAATTCCCCGAGAAAACCGCGTGTCGGGAAATTGTTAAGGAAATGTGCCCCGATGGAGATTAAGATAGTTCCGTCAAACGTCACCCCAGCCAGGAGTTCGCGTGGACCAGCAGCCAGACCCGTTTGTCCGGGAACAAGAAACCGTCGAGCAGATTCGTGGCGGTCGTCGACGGATTGACGCCGAGCTTTCCAAGGTGATTGTCGGGCAGGCCGACGTGGTCGAGCAGATGCTGATCACCCTGTTCGCGGGGGGGCATTGTCTGGTGACGGGGGCTCCGGGGCTCGCGAAGACGCTGCTCGTCCGCTCGATCGCCCAGATTTTCGACCTGAAGTTTCAGCGGATTCAGTTCACTCCCGATCTGATGCCCGCCGACATCACCGGGACCGAGATCCTCGATCAATCCTCTGACGGACACCGCCGACTGCAATTCGTGAAGGGGCCGATCTTCGGGAATGTGATTCTCGCCGACGAAATCAACCGCACGCCCCCCAAAACCCAGTCGGCTCTGCTCGAAGCGATGCAGGAACATCAAGTGACGGTCGCGGGCACGCGCTATCAGCTTGATGAACCATTCTTCGTTCTGGCGACCCAAAACCCGATTGAAATGGAAGGGACCTATCCCCTCCCCGAAGCGCAGCTCGACCGCTTCATGTTCAACGTGCTGATCGATTACCTCCCCGAAAACGACGAGGTCGCCGTCGTCACCCAGACAACCTCCCGCCGGCCCGAACCGATCCAGCCCTTGTTCACCGGGGACGATGTCCGTCGGTTTCACGACGTCGTCCAGCGGGTGCCGATTGCCGAGGAAGTGGTGCGGTACGCCGTCCGCCTGTCGGCGGCGACTCGTCCCGGGCGCGAGGGAACCCCCGCGTTCATCAACGACTGGGTCGCCTGGGGGGCCGGCACGCGAGCCGCGCAGCATCTGGTGCTGGGGGCCAAAGCCCGGGCGCTGCTCGCCGGTCGCACCTTGGCGACCGCCGACGATATTCGGGCATTGGTCCATCCTGCCCTGCGACACCGGGTGTTACTCGGCTACCGGGCCGAGGCCGAAGGGATCTCAGTCGAACAAGTCGTCGATCGCCTGCTGGCGACCGTTCCTCCGCCGGTCACCAGATAAGCATGCCCGAATCGCAACCCGATCTCGCCGACAGCTCTCCCCGGGGAACCGTGGGGCAGACGACCACCGGGTCGTTCATCGACCCGGCGGCGCTAATGCGCATCAAGAACCTGCAATTGCGGGCGAAGGTGGTGGTGCAGGGGTTTTTGAGCGGGTTGCACAAAAGTCCGTATCATGGTTTCTCGGTCGAGTTCACCGAATACCGCCAGTACACTCCGGGGGACGATCTGCGGTATCTCGACTGGAAGCTGTTCGCCCGCTCCGACCGCTACTACCTGAAGCGGTTCGAAGACGAAACGAATCTCCGCTGCTGGCTGTTGGTCGACCTGAGCCGCTCGATGGGGTTTGGCTCGGTCGGTTACACCAAAGCCGACTATGCCCGGACGACGGCGGCGACGATCGCGTATTTTCTCTCGTTGCAGCGCGACGCGGTCGGGCTGATCACGTTTGACCAAAGCGTTCGCGAGTTTCTTCCTGCGCGATTTCGCGCCGGCCATCTGCGCCGCCTGATGATGTTGCTGGAACATTCCCCCGGTGGGGCGGCGACCGACCTGGCGGCACCGCTGGAACAAGTCGCGCGGCTCGCCCGTCGCCGGGGGTTGGTGGTCTTGCTCTCGGACCTCCTCGCGCCAGTCGAAACCATCGCCAGTCGACTCGGCTGGTTGCGGGCGCGAGGTCACGAAGTCCTGCTGATTCGCGTTCTCGACCCGGCCGAAGTGAACTTCCAATTCAAGGAAGAGTCTCTGTTCTTCGACCTGGAATCGGGACGCGAGTTGTATGTCGATCCCGAGGCGGCTCGCCGAGGCTACTCCGAACGGTTCACGGAACACCGCCACGCGCTGGTCCGCGTCTGTACCGATCTGGGGATCGATCTGCACGAACTCACGACTGACGGTCCGCTGGAGCGGGCGCTGTTCGACCTGCTGAATTCGCGCGTTCGCCGTGGTCGTCAGGTCGCCCGCCGACGTGGTCCCCAGGGAGGCGGGGGCTCGGGCGGTCGAGGTGCCGCTGGTGGCGGAACCGGTGCTGCGGGAACGGGGGGCCACCCATGAGTTTGCTCTTTCCGCTGTTTCTTGCCGGGTTGGGCGCGCTCGGATTGCCGCTGCTGTTTCACCTGGTGCGTCGGACACCGCGCGGCCGGCAGGAATTCAGTTCGCTGATGTTCCTCGCGCCGACGCCCCCCCGGTTGACCCGTCGCAGTCGACTGGATCAGATTTTGCTTCTGCTATTGCGGTTGGCCGCCCTGGCACTGTTGACGCTGGCGTTCGCGCGACCGTTCCTGCGCGAGTCGGCTTCGTTGGCACTGACCGATCTTCCGGGAAGACGCGTGGCGATTCTGATCGACACCAGCGCCAGCATGCGGCGTGCCGGCCTCTGGCAACAGGCGGTTCAAGCCGCGGGCCGGGAACTCGACAGCCTGAATCCGCAGGACGATGTCGCCCTGTACACCTTTGACGATCGCCTGCGGACCATTCTCGGCTTCGACGAGAACGGTCCCGTCCCGGGGAAACCCGACCTCATTCGACAACGCCTGAAGGAACTCTCTCCCACATGGGGTGGTACCGACCTGGGGGGGGCGTTAACGTCCGTCGCCGCCGACCTCGACGCGAGTGGTGACGTTCAGCAGACCCCGCTCGAACCGCAGATTGTTCTCATCGGCGATCTCCAAAAGGGGAGCCGACTCGACTCGCTCGAAAGTTTTGAGTGGCCCCAGCGCGTTAAAGTCGTGTTGCGTCAGCTCCAGCCGGCGGCGACAACCAACGCCTACGCGCACATTCTGGTCGACGAGTCGGCGGCCCCCGCCGAGGCGGTCCGTGTGCGGGTGGTGAATTCCGCCAACGCGAAAACTGAA
>JAPLOC010000290.1:9387-17214 GCA_026692825.1 Planctomycetota bacterium
AGCCGCAGGAAACCGCGACCGCCGTCCCGGTCTATGTCCCCGCCGGCCAAAGCCGCGTTCTGCGTCTCCCCCGCACCGTGGAGCAGGCGTCCGCCGACCGGATTGAACTCCGTGGCGATGACGACGATTTCGACAATCTCTTTCATGTCGTCCCCCCCACGCGGCGCAAGGTCTCGGTCTTGTACGGAGGCGATGACTCGGAAGACGAATCTCAGGGACTGCGCTACTACCTGAAGCTCGCGACCGCCAACGACATCCTGCGCGAGATCGACATCACAACGTTTGACCCCGATCGACTGCTATCGAAAACAGACAATTCCTCCGTTCCGCTGGTGGTTCTTTCCCGCGCTCCCACCCCGGAACAGCGAACTACGCTGCTGAATTTCGCGGAGAACGGCGGGGTCTTGTTGTTGGCTCCCGTCGACGCTTCTGGGGCCACCGCGCTCCCCGATTTCTTGGACTCGGTCGATTCTGTCACCGCCGCCAAACAGGCCGAGGGGGGGTATTTGCTGTTGGGGGAAATCGATTTCTCGCATCCGCTGTTCGCACCCTTCGCCGTTCCTCCTTACAGCGACTTCACCAAGATTCACTTTTGGCGAAGCTGGAAACTCCAGTGGAAGGATCCCCCGCAAGGTAGTTCCGAAGCGAGTGGTGCCGGCGCAGGTGGAACAACAGTCATCGCGCGATTTGACAATGGCGATCCCGCGCTGGTGGAACGTCGCTTGGGATCGGGCCGCGTCTTCGCGCTGGCCAGCAGTTGGCGGCCGGTCGACAGCCAGTTCGTCTTGTCGAGCAAATTTGTCGCGTTTGTCGGCAGCCTGGTCGATCTGGCCGTGGGGGACGTGGAAGTCTCCCCGACGCTCGCCGTCCATCAGCCGGCCCCCCTTCCCTCGGCGTTCCTAAATCAACCCGGGATCGTAAAGACTCCCGGCGGGACCGAGGTCAATGTCGCAGCCGGTTCGACGCAGTTTCAGGCGACCGACTCCCCCGGAATCTATGAATCACAAATCGGGGGGGAATCGTCCCGGTTCGCGGTCAATCTCGCCGGCAGCGAAAGCAACACCGCGCCGCTCGATGTCGAGCAGTTGGAACAACGCGGCGTACGCCTCGGGACCGCGCTCACACGTGCCGAACGGATCGACCGGGTGCGCCAGCAGCGCGACACCGAACTCGAAGGCCGGCAGAAACTGTGGCGCTGGTTGCTGGTGGGAGTGTTGGGGCTGGTGATTGTGGAAACGCTGTGGGCCTCACGGGCCGAGCGGCTGGTTGAGCAGGCGAGGGTTTCCTCGTGACAGAATTCCCAGGTGGAGAACCGAGACCATGACGGCATCCCAAGGCCCCCAGCTCCGTTCGGTCGCACGCGTCAACGACGGCATGCGGATGGCACAGGTTCAGCGGACGTTGCGGACGGAACTGCACAAGGTCGCCAGCCGATTCCGCCAGTTGCGGTTGTGGAAGGCGCTGGCGATCGCCTGGTTCCTGGCGGCGGTTGTCGGATTCTGCATCTGGGCGTCGGCGAACCCCGTGGGACGGCCGCAGGTGGTCGTCCCCCTGCTGGGCGGTCTGGCAGCCACTCTGGCGATGGCGGGAGTCTGGCTCTCCAAGTCGGGCGATCCCGATCCGGTGAAGGTCGCCCAGGAGATCGAGCGCACGTACCCCGAATTGAAGAGCTGTTTGTTGGCCGCCATGGAGCAGCGTCCCGATCTGCCGGACGGGCGGTTTGGCTTCCTGCAATCATCGGTCATTCTGCAGGCGGTGAGTCATTCCGCAATGAATGACTGGCGCAAGGTTGTCCCCGGTCGCAAGCTGACAGCGGCAATCGTCGCCCAATTCGTCGCACTGGCCCTGTTCGCCGCCACGCTGGTGGGGGTCTCGCTGAAGCCAGGCCCCAGTGTGGCCGCTGGCACCGCGAACCAAACTGCGAGACCTCTCGCGACGCAGGCAACCGGGGAGTTCGCGTTCACGGTCGAACCGGGGAATTCGGAGATTGAAAAGGGGACGAGTCTCCTGGTCTTGGCTCGCGTGACCGGTCCAGTTCCGGCCGACGCGTCATTGTCGATTCAGGAAAACGCCGACTCTGATCACGCGCAGATCCACATGGTCCGGAGTCTCAACGACCCAGTCTTTGGTGGCAGAATTCCCATCGTCACCACCCCGCTCGCGTACCATGTGGAAGTTGGCGGGCAGGTCTCCCCCACCTATCACGTCACGGTCTTTGAGTATCCACGACTCGAACGGGCCGACGCGAAGTTGCAGTACCCGGCGTATACCGGACTCGAAGAACGCGTGATTCAAGACGTGCGTTCCATGTCGGTCGTCGAGGGAACGACGGTCACATTGCAATGCTATCTCAACAAACCGGTCGCATCGGCCACATTGACGGAGGCCGGTCATGACCCGATCCCCCTTCATTCCGTCCCGGGTGAAAAGCCGTTGTATGAAGCGTCGATTCTGTGCGATCGCACTCGCAAGCTGACCGTCGCGCTCGTCGACGAGGCGGGACGACAGAACGTCCATCCAGCGGAGATCAAGATCCAGGTCGTCCCCAATCTTCCGCCAACAGTGAAGCCGACGTTTCCCGCTCGCGATGTCGAAGTCTCGGCCATTGAGGAACTCGATGTGAAAGCGACCGTGTGGGATGATTTTGGTGTCCCTCGTGCGGGGGTCACCTACTCGCTCGCGGGGCGTGTTCCCACCGAGGCGATTCTGGGAGAACAGATCGCGGGGAAAGACCGCAAAGAAGTCAATCACTCCATTCGGCTCGAGGATTTGAAGGCCGAACCGGATGAACTGGTCGCCTACTACTTCTGGGCCGAGGATATCGGTCCGGACGGACAGGTTCGGCGGACTCTGGGAGACATGTACTTCGCCGAGGTTCGACACTTTGAAGAGATCTTCCGTCAGGGGGAAGCAGAAACACGCAACCAGCAACAAGCCCGGCAGCGTCAACAGCAGCAGCAACAGCAGGGTGGAGGCAGTCCCAATGCCAACGCGGCGCAGCAGTTGGGGGATCTGCAAAAGCAGATTGTCGGCGCGACCTGGAAGCTGATCCGCCGTGAGATTGGGAGTCAGCTCACGGAATCGTTCCTGGAAGACGCGAAGCAAGTCGCACAATCGCAGAACGAAGCGCTGGAACAGGCCAAGCAGTTGGCCGACAAGGTGAACGACGCCCAGGCCCGCGAGCATGTCTCGCGGGTGGTGACCGCGATGGAGCAGGCGGCCACGCTGCTGGAAGAAGCACAAGCGACGCCGGCACGTGAGCCATTGCCACTCGCTTTGGTCGCGGAACAGGCCGCCTATCAGGCGCTGTTGAAACTGCGGGCGCGGGAACACGAGATCGTTCGTCAGCAGCAGCAACAACAGCAACAGCAGCAGGGACAGCCGAACTCGCAGGGAAGGTCGGCTCAACAGCGTCAGCAGATGGAGCAGTTGGAACTCAAAGACGATGAGAACCGTTACGAGACCCAGCGACTGGCGCAGTCGCAGAACGAAACGACTGAACAGCGCGAAAGTCGGCAAGTGTTGAACCGCCTGCGGGAACTCGCCCGCCGTCAGCACGACCTCAACGATCAGCTCAAAGACCTGCAGTCGGCCTTGGAGGAAGCCAAGACGGCGGAAAAGAAGGAGGAGATCCGCCAGCAGCTCAAGCGCTTACAAGAGGAGCAGGAGCAGATTCTGCGTGACACCGACGAACTGAAGACACGGATGGAAAGTCCCGAGAATCAGGAACGGATGTCCGCCGAGCGGGAACAATTGGAGCAGGCTCGCGACCAGGCACAGCGCGCCTCAGAGGCGCTGGAGAAAGAGCAGGCGACCAAAGCGGCCGCAGCCGGGGCTCGCGCCGAGCGGGGATTCGACGACCTGCGCGAGGAATTCCGCCGCCAGACGTCGGGACAATTCCGCGACGAAATGCGCGACTTGCTCGACCAGGCCCGCCAACTGGAGCGGGCCGAGCAGGAATTGGGACGGAGGATCACCCAGGCGATCGAACCGGACGCCGACAACCGGTCGCTGCGAACCGAGACGGGACGCGAGAAGATCGCCGAGGGGCTGGACCAGCAACGCAAGCAACTCTCGACAATCGTCGACAAGATGCAACAGACGATCCAGGAAGCGGAACAGTCGGAGCCATTGCTTTCGGAAAAACTCTACGACGCCGCCCGCGAAGTGCAGAGCAAGAACGTCTCGCGAGCGCTCGAAGCGGCCCGGCAATCGGTCGCCCAGGGACTTCTCGAAGACGCCCGTCAACTGGAACATGCGGCAGGCAAGGGAATTGAAGAGTTCCGCGAGAAGATCGAAAGCGCCGCCGAATCGGTGCTGGGCGATGAATCGGAATCGTTACGGCGAGCCCGCGAAGAATTGCGGAATCTGTCGCGCGAAGTGAACGACGAGATTGAACGCAAGGATCCCAACGGAAATCGACCCCGAGATCCCAACACACGGGAAGAACGGACTCGAGGCCAAGCCGATCGCAATGGGAATCCAGACGAGAACGAGGGGGCTGAAGGAGAAGATCCCCAACGTCAAAATGGAACCGGTCGACGTCGCGGCCAGCGCGGGTCAGCGACGGAATCGGAAGAGAATGCCAGCGAAGAAACTCCCGAAGGAGAGACTGATCCGGCCAACCCGGACGGGCAAGCCAATGGTCGACGGCAACGTGGCCGCAACCGGCCTGGCGAACAGGGAGAGAACGGCCAAGCTGGCGAGCCAGACGAAAACGGCGACCAATCACCTGGCGACCGAGCCAATTCCAACGGCCAGCGCCAGCGTCGACAGCAAGGCCGATCGGGTGAAGCGAATCCTGAAGGGGACGCGGAACCGTCGCAACAACCCAGTCAAGCAGGGGAGCGTGGTCAACCGGGTGAACGAGGACGTTCCGGCCAGCGTAACCCACGCGGTCAACAAACAGCCGGCGAACCGGGTGGCTCCAATGACGACGAGGCGACGAACCAGCCGGGAGAGGGGGATCCGATGGAAGAGAACGCCGACGAAGCGACGGATCCTCAGCAGCGTCCCGGTCAGTCGGGTCAGCAAGGACGCAATGGTCAACGCGGACGTGGCGCGCGGAATGGATCGCCGAACGGGGAACGGACTGGCGAACCCAACGAGCAGCCGGCCGATGATCAACAGGCCGAATCACAACCGGGTCGGGAACGGAATCCGAACCAGCAAGCCAACCCGCGCGGCGCGGGGCGCGACGCGAATGAGCGACGCGACAATGCGGCGGGGCCGTTTGACCCGACCCGAGCCGCCGACCCCGGGGGATTCGCTCCCTTCACCGGTCGCGACTTCCGCGAATGGTCCGATCGCCTGCGCGATGTGGAGGAAATGGTGAATGAGCCGGACCTCCGCGCCGAGGCGGCCCGAATTCGCGACCGCGCCCGTAACATTCGAGCCGAGGCGCGACGCCACTCGGCTGAACCGAACTGGGACATGGTGCGAATGCAGGTCGCCGAGCCGTTGGCCGAGTTGACCAATCGGGTCAACGAAGAACTCTTGCGGCGGAATTCCCGACAGAATGTGGTTCCGCTCGATCGCGATCCGGTTCCACCGCGGTATTCCGAGAAGACCCGCCGGTACTACGAACAACTGGGGAGCGGCAAGTGATTCTCGCAGAGATCACGCTGGGTGCGCGACAATTCGTCTGGCCCGCCGTCGCGCTCGCCAGCGTCGCTCTGGCGGCGCTCGCCTGGTCGTATGGCCGGTCGCGACATCGTTCCCCCGCCTCGATGCTGGCGGCGCTGTTGAAAGCCCTGGGGGTGGCGGCGCTGGCGGTCTGCCTTGTCGAACCGCTGTTCACGGGAACCCGGCCGCGCCCTGGCAGCAACCTGTTCCTCGTCGTCGCCGACAACAGCCGCAGTCTGCAGATCGCCGACGCGGGTTCAGCCCAATCTCGCGGCCAGGTTCTCAGAGAACACCTGGGTGATGACGCCCCCTGGCTCACCCGACTGGGTCAGGATTTCGACTTGAGACGTTATGTCCTTGACGAGAGCCTGCGTCCCGTCAAGTCGTTCAACGAACTGACCCAAGAGGGGGACTCTTCGTCACTGGCGGCGGGATTGCAGGGATTGGCCGCGCGCTATCGTGACCGACCCGTGGCGGGCATTCTGCTGCTGACCGATGGCAATGCCACCGATGCCGAGAGTTGGAGAGTGGGAGACGAATCAGGGCCACCCATCTTCCCGGTCGCTGTGGGAGCCGACGCTGGACTTGTCGATCTGTCGGTCGCTCGGGTTGAGGTCAGCCAGACGAACTTTGAGGCGGCTCCGGTCACGCTAACCGCCACCCTGGTCGGTCGCGGACTCGCCCGGCGGGAAGTCGCCGTGCGCGTGCTGGATGAATCGGGGCAGGAGATCGAACGGCGAAAGGTCGGCGTGATTTCCGACACCGAACCGCGCGTCGAGCGATTCTTGTTGCGTCCCGAAAAGACCGGCATCAGTTTTTACACCGTGCAGGCGTTTCTCAAGGACGAAGAGGCGCTGGTCGGGAAGCCCGGCCCGAGTGTGGAGGCGACTTGCGAGAACAACCAGCGGTCGGCGACGGTCGACCGGGGCGGGGGACCGTATCGCGTGTTGTACGTGGGGGGCCGGCCAAGCTGGGAATTCAAATTCCTGAGACGCGCGATTGACGAAGACGACGAAGTCCATCTGGTGGGACTGGTGCGGATCGCTCGAAAAGAGCCGAAGTTCGCGTTCCTGGGACATGGAGGAGAACGCACCAATCCGTTGTTTCGCGGATTCGGTAATCAGGAGGACGAACAGGCCGAGCAGTACGATCAACCGGTGCTGGTCCGGCTGGGTACCATCGACGATCTCGAGTTGCGCGGCGGATTTCCCAAGGGGACCGAGGATCTGTTCCCCTATCATGCGGTGATCTTCGACGACGTCGAGTCGGCCTTTTTCACGCAGGACCAACTGTCGCTGGTGCAGCAGTTCGTCAGCAAACGGGGGGGCGGTTTTTTGATGCTCGGGGGTGTCGAATCGTTTGTGGAAGGGGGCTACCAGCGGGGACCAATCGCCGAGATGCTGCCGGTGTATCTCGACAAACCGAAAGACGGGGCCAGCCCCTCTGGTTTCCGTCTGCAATTGACGCGCGAAGGGTGGCTGCAACCGTGGGTCCGTTTGCGCACGACCGAGCCGGATGAAGAGTCGCGATTGGAAGCGATGCCCGAGTTCTTGACCCTCAACCGAATCGACTCAGTCAAGCCGGGTGCCTCGGTTCTGGCGCAGGTGAAGTCGGCGGATGACAAAGTTCGCCCGGCTCTGGTCGTTCAGCAATTCGGGAGAGGTCGGACGGCCGCTTTGATGGTGGGGGATCTCTGGCGCTGCAAAGCCTGGCGGCAAATGCTGCGATGGCTGGTCTCCGACGTCCCCGCGCGGGTCGATGTGGAAACCGTGCGCGATGTCTCCGGCGGTCCCATGGGGCGACAGATTCGTGTGCGGGCGCGAGATCCACAGTTTGAACCCCTGGACAACGCGACTGTGCTGGTCCGTGTCGAGACTCCCGACAAGAAACAGATCGAATTGGCGGTGGAAGCGAGTGATCGCACGCCAGGCCAATACGAAACGACGTTTGTCCCCAAGACGCCCGGCAACTACCGGGTGGTCGCGACGGTCACCGGGGCCGATGGAAGCGAGGTCGGACGTCGCGAGGCGGGTTGGGTCGTTGAGCCGCAGACCGAGGAGTTTCGCGCCCTGACCGTGAATCGGGAGTTTCTGGATCGGCTGGCCCGGGACACCCAGGGGGAGACTGTGGCGCTCTCGAAGCTCGACGATTTCGTCGCGAGTCTGCCCAATCGAAAAGTGCTGAGTGTGGAAACCTGGACCT
>JAPLOC010000291.1 GCA_026692825.1 Planctomycetota bacterium
ACGGTTACATCGAGCGGGGTGCGCCGGCCGGGGGAGCGTTTCACGTCGACCGTTTCCGGGAGAAACCGGGTCGAGAGACGGCTGAAGAATTCTTGCGGACCGGGCGCTTCTACTGGAATTCGGGGATCTTCCTGTGGCGGGCGGCTCGCGTGTTGGAACTGCTCAAGCAATACCAGCCGGCGATCGTGGCGGGACTGGAACGACTGAAACCGGCCTGGGGGACACCCGATTGGACGCGGGCGCTCGCCGAGGAGTTTCCTAAAATGCCGTCGATCTCGATCGACTACGCCGTGCTGGAACCAGTCGCGGCGGCCGGTACAGAGGGAGGGGGCGTCTATGTTCTCCCCTCCAATTTCGAATGGGACGACGTGGGAAGCTGGCAGTCGCTCCCCGCAGTTCTGGGAAAGGACGAACAGGGGAACACGTCGGTCGGCCCGACGTGCGCGCTCCACAGCACCGGGTGTGTCATCCGCACGACAGACGATCATCTGGTGGCGACCATCGGACTTCGCGATTGCGTGGTGGTTCACACCCCAGACGCCACACTGGTCGCCCCCCGCGACGATGAAAACGCGTTGCGGGAACTCGTGGCGACTCTCGAAAAGAGGGGGCTTGCGCACTACTTGTAGTGCGTGCCCCCAGTTCCGGTGTTCCTGCGCTCCCACCTCCCCAATTCCGACCGGCACCTGCGGTGCGATTAGGGAAGCCGCGGAGCGACTTCCCGACACGGATCTTTCTGACCGGCGTGTTTCCCAATTCACATGACCGTTGAAACCCCCACTGATCTTCCGGGTGTCGGGCGACTGATCGGACTCGACTTCGGCACCCGTCGGTTTGGGGTCGCGGTTTCGAACTACGATCAGACCATTGCTTCGCCGGTCGCGAATTGGGAACGCAAAGATCTGGCACAGGACGCTCGATTCCTGACGAAACAGGTCGCCGAGTATCGGGCGGTCGGGCTGGTGGTGGGACTTCCCGTCCACATGAGCGGCGACGAAGGGGAAAAGGCCCAGGAAGCGCGGGCGTTTGGCACCTGGGCGTCCACCGCCTGCGGGCTACCAGTCGCCTACCATGACGAGCGATTTTCCACCCTGTTCGCCGACGAAGAACTGCGGGCGGCGGGACTCAGTCACAAACAGCGACAAGCCCGCCGCGACATGCTGGCGGCACAGTTCTTCCTGCAGTCATTTCTCGACGCCCGCCGTGGCACGTGACGACATTGACCGTTCAACAGGAAATGGGGCCACCCAGCACGCCTTCGCTACCACTTGAAACAATGCGTGTCCCGGCAATCGACCGATCGCAAGGTGGCTCTGCGAAAGTGGAACCGTGGTACGTTTGTGCCGACAAGGACGAGACGCTGGTGGTCTCCGTCACCGACCCGATTCGGCGATGAGGTGCCGGCGAACGAAATCTTCGTTCAGCGTGACTCCCAGGCCAGGTCCGTCTGGAATGCTGATCCAACCGTCGACCGCTTGTACCCGCTCGTGCGTCAGTTCATGTCGCAACGGTGAATCTTCGACGCAATCTTCAAACAGAAACGCGTCGCGACACGTCGCCAGCCAATGCAGGCTGGCGGCCGCTGTCAGTGGGCTGGTGTAACAGTGATTGCACAGCCGCGCACCCGATTCTTCGACCCGCTGCCGGATGTATGCCGCGTCGGTGAAGCCATTGCGGGCCAGATCGACTTGAAAGACGTCGAGCGCCCGCTGTTCGATAAACGGTCGGAACGATTCGCGACCGCACTCTCCCTCGCCGGCGGCGATCGGAATGGGCGATCGGTCCCGCAGCCAGCGGTAGCCTTCGATATCGTCCTGACGCAGCGGCTCTTCCAGCCATTCCGCCCGCTGCTCGGCGAACGCGTGGGCGCGGCGCAACGCTGTGCGGGCGTCCCAGACACAACCGGCGTCAATCAGCAGGGTTCCATCCTCTCCAATCCCTTCACGCGCCCCCTGCACCAATTCGCGGTCGAGGGCCTCGCTTTCCCCCATCGGTTCCCAACCGAATTTGACGGCGGTGTAACCAGCGGCGGTCCACTTGCGTCCAATCTCCCGTGTTTCGGCACCATTTTTCCCGAAGAGAATCGAGGCGTACGCGCGGATCTTGTTATGGAATTTGCCACCCAGCAGCCGATGGATCGGCTGACCGAACGCCTTTCCCTTCAAGTCCCACAGCGCCATGTCGACAGCGGCCATCGCGGTGATGCCGACGCCAGTTCGGCCGAAGTACATCGTTCGGCGGTACATCTTCTGCCACAGCCGTTCGGTTTCCAGCGGGTTTTCCCCAATCAGCAACTCGCGCAGCCCGCAGGCGATGTTGTGGCTGAAGGGGGCGTCAACAATCGACTTCACGACTTCGGGAGACGAGTCGGCTTCACCCACCCCCGCGAGACCGTCGTCAGTTTGCACCCGCACCAGGACGGCGTCCTGGCAACTGGCCGTCTTGGCGGCGACGTTTTGAATTCGCAGAATCTGACAGACGACCTTGGCGATCTTCATGCGCGATCAGAGTGGAGGGCGTGGCAGGCGGGAAGTTGCGCCGATTTTGGCGGGCGAAAAGGATCTTACTGGATTTTCAGTGACGACTCCAAGCATCGAGTTTCGCCGTCGGGCTAAAATTGGGGGGGACATCAGCGAGCGAATGGCGAGCCGGTCGGCGTCAGCCACCGGGTCTCTATGTAGCCGCGAAGAACCCGACTGCTGACGCCGGTCGGTTCGCCGGCGCGAACTCAAATCACCTCACCGGGGCGGGGGGTTCGCGACTTGAGAGTTCCCGCCAGATCGCGGCAAACCACATCAGCGCGGCCCGGCGTTGGCCGATCCCGGTGAAGTGTCGGCGGGTGCCGATCCCGCCACGATTGTCCCCATTCAAAATGTCGGTATCCGGTCCGGGGGCGAAACCCGGTTCGCGCCACAGGGAGTCGATCGCGGCGCGAATCCGGCCTTCCCACGCCGGGTCGTTGTAGACGGTCGGGTGCAGAGTCGATTTCGCCAACAGCCACCGGGCATTGGATTTCGTCTCTTTTGCGAGCTCGGCACGAATGGTCTTCAGCCGTTCGATGTACAGCGCTGTCGCGGTTTTTTCGATAACGTCCGACTCTCCCTGCTGCCAGAGAACACATCGAAACGCCCCCGCCCCCTTTGCGCCCGCGATCAATCCCTGATACAGCGCCTCGCCGGGGAGCCATTGCCGAATGGCAGTCCCGCCGACGGCGACGTTCACAAAACCGATTGGGGTCTGCGTGATGGGGACCAGCAAGTCTCCCAGATGGGGCCAAAGTGTGCCGCCGTTCGCCCGGTTGGGCTGCGGGTCATTCGCCACTCCCCAGGTGCCGCGGACGACATCCAGCGCTGCGACGCGGCCCAGCGGCTCCGCGACCTGAAGCAGTTCATCATTGGCACCGTCGGCATACGACTGACCTGCGATGAGGAACACCTCCCCCACCCCCACCGGTTCGACATGGCCGACCGGTTTGACCACGTCTCCGTTGCGACTTCGCAGTTCGATTCGGTACCAGCCTCCCGCCGGCACCACAAGCGTCGACGAACACTGGTCTCCCTGTCGATCAACAACAAGTTTCGTCCAATCCACGGACGTGCCAAACGCTCCATCATGCGGCACCGCCCGCGCTTCCCAAACGAGATTGTTTCCCGCCGACGCGGTCCACTTCAACGGAACCTCCGCAGTGCCACGGCGCGGC
>JAPLOC010000292.1 GCA_026692825.1 Planctomycetota bacterium
GATCGTCGCGATTGGCGGCGCGCCGGCGGGTGGGCCGTTTGAGAAGAAGCCCGCTCCTGAACAGCTCGACTGGAACATGTGGCTGGGCCAGGCTCCTCTGGTCGATTACATCGTGCAGCGGTCCCACAACGATTTTCGCTGGTGGTACGAATATTCGGGAGGCAAGATGACCGACTGGGGCGCACACCATGTCGACATCGCCCAATGGGCGATCGGTGCCGACCAGTCCGGACCCGAGTCGATGGAAATCGTCTCGGTCGAACATCCCGTGCCACTCAAGAACGGCATGCCCACCGCCGACGATCGCTTCAACGCGGCGACCAAATTCCATCTGGTCGCCCGCTTTTCTGGCGGAGTCGAGATGCACATTCGCGACGACGCAGCGGAACTCGGCTTTGACAACGGCGTGCTGTTTGAAGGTGAGTCGGGGCGGTTCTTCGTGAACCGCGGCAAGATCACCGGCGCGCCGGTTGAGGCGCTCAAGGAAAACCCGATTCCCGAAGCCGAGCTGGTGAAGTTGCGCAAGGGAAAACGGCTCGACAGCCACATGGGGAATTTCATCGAGTGCTGTCGCGATCGATCGACCCCCGTCTCAGACGTCTGGTCGCACCACCGGGCGCTCACCACCTGTCATCTGGCGAACATTGCGATCCGCCTGGGCCGGAATCTGAAATGGGACGCCTCCAAAGAGCAGATCGTCGGCGACGACGCCGCCAATCTCTGGCAAGGGCGTGAACAGCGCAAGGGATTCGAAGTCGCGTAACTATTCCTTCCGTTCATTGTCCGATGGTTCATCGACCGTCGGGGCTTTGCCTCTTCGCCGCCCGTCGTGCGCACGTTGTTCATCCTCTGACGTGCGCCCGATGAGCGTCGGTGGCGGATCTCTGTCTCAGGTCGCTCAACGACTTCCCACGACGATTTCGTGACAGCCGATCATCGCGTTTTCCAGTGAGTCTCGCGCGGGTTCCTGGCGTTTCGCGTCGAGCGTCCATTGCGTGACCGCCATCAGGAGTTCGGCGATCTCGTCGGATCGCAACTCGCCGGTCAGCGGATGCGTGCCGAGAGTTGCTTCTCCCTTCCGCACAACCAGTTCCGAAGTTTCGACGGTCCCCCAGAGGCCCTCTCTTTGGCGGTGTGCCCACAGCGCGGGATGCGACGGATTTGTCGAGACGAGAATTCCGCGTCGCAAGTGACTCCAGTCATGCGCTCCCCAGAGGGGATCGTCGAGATTGACCACTGCGAACCGCGCCCGGTGCTGAGCCCGCAGCAACCAACGCCACACCATGCTCTGCGTGGGACGAGGCAGGGTCGAGAATTGAGAACTGTCGGCCAGGACCAGCGTGCGCATCCGGTCGAGTCCCAACCCGTGCGTGACCAGAGACTCAAGATTCGCTGCCAGCGCGGCCCGTCTCACCGTGGAATCCAGAACCAGCGTCCGCCACCGGTCGCCGGGAGTCGAAGTGGTTGGATGCAACAGTCGCGTTCCAACTCGCGTTCGCAGCGGAGTGGACGATCCCACGCGGGCCACGTCGTTGCCGGCGCAATCAGAGAATCGCTCGGCGACACGGTTCGCCAACCGGTCCCCCACCGCGACGACCGCTGGCAGGTATCCCGAACGACGACTCGGGTATTGCGCCTGCACGACGGCCCGCGCGACGCGTCCGTTCGCGCCGGCACAGATCGGCGGAAGATGAATATACAACGCCGGCTCTTCGTTCACTTCGAGTAAGCCGCCATTCTGCGATTCCAATGGCTGCGCGATGTCGGTCGCGACCAGATCGACCCCCGCGATGTCCAGACCGATCGCGCCGACCGCCTCCAGCACCGCGTGCCGTGTGTGAGGATGAACGCCCGCCGTCACATCGATCGTCATCCCTCCCGCACCAATCCGGGAATCATCGCGCAGTCGGACAATTTCACCCAGGCCGGGAACGGAGTCGGCGTTCAGTCCCTTGGAAGTGAGAGTGGCCAGCTCCTTCGATCCCAACGTGATTCTTTGGAGCGGCCAGCGGAAGTCGGGGCCGCGCTGAGGGTTGCCGTTCTCCCGTTCGATCAGCGCGGCGATCGTGTGGATACCATCCCCGACGATTGCCGCCGGCTCGCGGCGGATCGCCGAGACCAGTTCACCCCCAATCACCAGCAACCGATGCAGCGTCCCTTCCAGAAACCGTTCGACCAGCACCTGCTCCGATTCCTGTCGGGCGAGATCGTAGGCGACGCGAATCGCGGCCGGGTCACGCAGCCGCAATGAGACGCCGTTGCCGTAGTCGGCGTCCCGCGGCTTCACCACCACGTCTCCTCCCAGTTCGTCGGCTGCGGCGACGGCGTCGTCAGCGTCCGTGACCGCGCGTCCTGCCGGTATGGGGAGCCCCAACCGCGACCAGATCGATTTCACCAGCAGCTTGTCATTCGCCAGTTGGCTGGCGAGCAGGCTCGTTCCACTCGACAACGACAATCGCATCCGCCGCTGTCTGACCCCCTCCCCCAACTGGATCACGGAACCCTGGTCGATTCGGTGCAGGGGGATCTTCCGACGTCGCGCCTCGCGGATCAGGTAGCGGTCACATTCGAACAGTGAATGGCTGTCCGCAGCTTCCTGCAAGTCCAAAATTTCCCGGGCCACCTGTCCCGACTCACCATTTGCGATCCGCCGAATGATCCGCAGGGCGGCTCGCAGTGTTTCCTCGGCGACTGCGTGCGACTCGCATTCGAGTGCCAAAACCGACTGGTCGGCGGCGTTGGGCTGGCGATGATTCGCTTCTGAATGCGACCACGATCGCGCCCGGAAACCGGTCGCCTGAAGTTGCAGCTCGGCGGCCAAGCCGACCAGCCAGCCCAACGGATCAAACCGCGACACCACCCCGCGCAACCGTTCCATGGCCCCCGGCCGATCTGGCGGACATTCCACATCCTCCCATTCCCTCAGCAGCCGGTCCGACTCCAAAGGGGGAGAAATCGATCGTGCCGCCAGTCGGCATTCCACCACCGGCCGTAACGACCAGCAATTCAAACTTTCGAGCCGTCGAAACACCAGCATGACACGATCCAGTCCGTCCAACTCACGAATCGCAGCCCCAGATCCCCTGATCCAGACAACCCACGAACCGTGTTCAATAGGTACTCGACAACCACCCGCCCCCCCCGCCAAAATAATCAGAAACCCCCATTTTCATCCTTCATCCTTCCGCCTTCATCCTTCCAATGCCCCCCGCCGACCCGTCCGATTCCGTGACGTTGTGGATCTCGCACCTCAAGGCGGGCGACGCGGCGGCCGCCGACCAGTTGTGGCACCGTTATTTCCAGCGACTGGTCGGTTTGGCACGAACCCGTTTGGGAAACTCCCCCAAAGGGATGTCTGATGAGGAAGACGTGGCGCTCAGCGCGTTCAAGAGTCTCTGCATGGGGGCCGCCGAGGGACGGTTTCCGCAACTCAGTGACCGGGGCAACTTGTGGCCGCTTCTGGCCGTTTTGACCGCGCACAAAGCGCTCGACCTGCGGAAGAGCGAGACCCGGCAGAAACGTGGTGGAGGTCTGCGCGATGGAGAGATCGACCCGGGGGAATTGTTGTCGCGCGAGCCCAGCCCCGAGTTCGCCGCCAGCATGGCAGATGAATGCCGGTCGCTGCTCGATCGGCTCGATCCGGAATTGCGAACCATCGCTCTGGGAAAGTTGGAAGGGGAGTCCAACGCCGACCTCGCGACCAAACTGGGATGTGGGGTGCGGACCATCGAACGCCGATTGGAGTTGATTCGGCGAATCTGGAATGACACGCTGTTGTCATGATTCCGCCCGAGCCTGTGGATCCGCGTGAAGACCCGGAACTGTCGACGGACGAGTTCCGCCGGATCGACGACTGCTGCGCCCGATATGAGCGTGCGTGCGTTTCAGGATATCCGCCATCGATCGAGTCTGTCCTGGAGGGCTGGCAGGGAAAGCCCCGGCAGGCGCTGTTTCGAGAGTTGCTCGCGATCGACATCGAACACCGCGAACAGTCCGGAGAGACGATCGAAGCGGCCGCGCTGCGGGATCGATTTCCCGACGAGGGGGACTTGGTGGAACTGGTGATCCGCGAGGCCCGCAGATCGGGGCTAGGCCGGAGGCAGCCAGCAGTGTCACCCGCCTCCCAGGAGAATCCGGTCATTCCGGAGTTTCTGCGAGAGCATCCGCGTTATCGCGTCTTGCGTCGGCTGGCGGCCGGGGGAATGGGGGATGTCTGGCTCGCCGAGCATGCCGTTCTCGGCCGCAAGGTCGCCATCAAAGTGATTAAGGCGGAACTTCTCTCCGACGCGGAGGCCCGGGGGAGGTTTCTGCGTGAGGCGCAGACGGCGGCCCGGCTCAGTCATCCGAACGTGGTCACGATCTTTGACGCCGAGGCCCAGGAGGCGTCCCCCTTTCTGGTGATGGAATACCTGGAGGGATCGGATCTCGCGCAGATCGTCCGGACAAAGGGGCCACTCACCATTTCGGAAGCGTGTGATGCGATCCAACAGGGGGCGCGGGGGCTGGCGGCTGCCCACGCGGCGGGGCTGGTGCATCGGGATTTGTCCCCCCGCAATCTGCTGCGAACCCCGAACGGCACAGTCAAATTGCTCGATTTCGGTCTCGCGTCGGTTTCGAATGGCGCAGCAAGATTTCCCGAAAGCGAAGCGGGTTCACTGATTGGCAGCGCCGACTTTATGGCCCCCGAGCAGGCGCTTGACCCCGCCACTTCGGATGTGCGGTCCGACCTCTATTCGCTGGGCTGTGTGTTGTATTACCTGTTGACGGGACAACCTCCGTTTCCCCGAGCGACCCTGGCGGAACGGCTGCTGGCACACGCCTCGGCACCGCTTCCCGATCCGCGGAGAATTCGCCGCGAGACCCCCGTGCAGCTCGCCCTGCTGATCGAGCGATTGCTCGCGAAGTCCCCCGCCGACCGGGTGGCGACGCCCGACGAACTGGTCACATTGCTGGAGCCGTTTTGTGACACCGGACCGAAGTCGCCCGCCACAAGGAACGCGGGGATTGCACGACGGTTTTCACGTCGCGCACTTGTGGCGTCACTGGTGGGGATCGGGGTGATTGGAGTCGTCTGGGGGCTTTGGAATTCGGAGCGGTTCAACCCATCGCGCGGCAAGCCCGATCCCGTCGAGCGGATCTTGCAGGAGT
Organism: Planctomycetota bacterium; assembly: GCA_026692825.1. Classification (GTDB taxonomy): domain Bacteria; phylum Planctomycetota; class Planctomycetia; order Planctomycetales; family Planctomycetaceae; genus UBA10511. Next base: position 5,149 of record JAPLOC010000292.1, read on the forward strand.
CGCGGTTGCTGTTGGCGCAGCGTCAGGAATCGCAGACGCGGACGGCGATCGCGCGGTTGAATCATTTGCTGGATTCTCATCCCGAATTCGCCGCAGGGCATGCGCAGCTCGCCGAGGCGTGGAATATCCTGGGAGATTACGGCTGGGAAGAGGCGGACGAGTGTTTTCCGAAAGCGATTCGGTCGGCGACCAGGGCGCTGGAACTCGATTCGGATCTGGCGACGGCGCATTTGGCCCTCGCGTTCGCGTGGCACACTTACGACTGTGATTGGGAACGGGCGAGCCGGGAGTACCAGCGGGCGATTGAACTCGACGACCAGCAGCCAGCGGCCCATCACTGGTACGCCTGGCTGTTGGCGCAACGGCAACAGTTTGACGCGGCCCGGGCCGAGATGCGTATCGCGCATGAACTGGCCCCGTTTGATCTGATCGTGATGAACAATGTGGGGAAGATCGAGTACTTCAGCCGGCGGTTCAGCGAAGCGGCTCAATGGCACCGGCAGGCTCTCGATCTGGATCCCGACTTTCGCAAAGCGCATCTCGACCTGGGATACACGCTGGTGGAACTGGGGGACATCGACGCGGCGCTCGACCAGTTGGAAAAAGCGACCGGACTCTCGACGGGCAATGACGACATCGTGGCGGCGAAGGCGTACGCGCTGGCGCGATCGGGTGCGACCGAGTCCGCACGAGCGCTACTCAAGGAACTGGAACCCGAGGCCGACTCGCAACGCATGGCGCTGGAAATGGCCCGGGTGCATTCCGCGTTGCAGGATACCGACGACGCGATCCTGTGGCTGCGGCGGGCGTTTCTGCGCAAGTCCCCAGGACGCGGCAGCCTGCTGATCGATCCCCGCTGGGATCCGCTCCGTGACGACACGCGGTTTCAGGAACTGGAACGGCAGGTGTCGAATGGAACTGACAGGGCCAACTCACCCTGAGTCGTAGTTGTTCCTGGACAGAGACTTAAAAAAGAACTCTGTCGATCAGTGAATCCGCACCCGTCGCGCGACATCCGCAGTGGCTGTGTGGAATTGGTGCCCCGTCGAGTCAATCCACTTTATCACTCACGTCGCCCCGCAGCGCCTGTCGCGCGATTCGTCCCATCACAATCGCCAGCACAACGGTCGCCAATAACCCACCATAGAACATCCCCTGTTGGACAGCGGTTCTTTCCACTCGTCCCGCGACAACATCGGCCAGATCCCCCAACGTCGCCCCCAAATAGACAAACAACATCGTCCCCGGCAACATCCCCAACCACGAACCCAAGGCATAATCCCGAAACGAAACCGACGTCACTCCCAGCGCGTAGTTCAACAGATTGAACGGGAGGACCGGTGAGAGGCGGGCGAGCAGCACGATCCGAAACCCGCGCAATCGAACGGCGGCGTCCAGGACTCGAAATCGAGGATTTGATGCGACACGACTCTCGACCCAATCGCGGAGTACGGTTCGTCCAATCAGGAACGAAACGCAGGCCCCCAGCGTGCTGCCCACTGAGATGCAGGCGGTCACTGCCAGAAACCCACCGAGCGTCTTGCCGAAGGCAAAGCCGCCAAACAGCGTCAGCGGCGAACCGGGCAGAAACAGGACGCAGACCGGGATAAACAGTCCCCCCACGACCACCGGCCCCCAAGCCCCCAGTTGTCCCACGGCGTCAAATACCGCGGAAAGCCCGGACGCAATTCCTTCCCGCGATCCAAATACCGCGACCGATCCCGCCGCGCACGCCGCGATCACCCCCAAGATCGCAAGCAGCAGTCGGCGGCGGTTGGATGGCGGCGGCATTTACACTCCACGCGACCGAACACGCGACATTGCACGCGAGCCAGATTGGGTCTTGGAAAAGCCGGTTGCCGGCTGGTATTGGCGACGGCCCCATCCGCCTTGAGCGGATGGGGAGAAAGATCGATGGCTAGGCCAATCATTCCCACCCGTCGACAGTGCCGACCAGTCTAAAGTGCTTCCGGGAGGTCGACAGCGGCGGGACGTTCATCGCCGAGTGTCTCGCCCCCCGGGACCACGTCGCCGAACCCGGTGAAGTCAAACTTTCGATTCTTCACCACACAATCCGGAACCTCAACCGCTTCCTCGACCTGCAATTCGTCAGTCACTACCGGTTGAGCCGCCGGGACTTCCGTGACGGTGGCCACCGCATCTGGCAATGCGACTGGAATCGCCACGACCGGCACCTCGGTCACCAATTCCGCAGCGTTTTGTTCACCCGTTGCGGTATCGGCGATTGGCGTGGAAACCTCTTCGACCACTTCCGTCACCTCTGCCACGACGGGCGAGGTTTCCTCCGCCGCGGACTCGGCGGCCCATTGCAGATCGAGGCGACTGTTGGCGATTTCCGCCAGGAATTCGGGAGACACTTCCCGGGAAGCGATGGGCTGTTCGGGGGCCGGCGCCTGGGCGATTTCAATCGTGGGGGTCGCATGGCGAACAACTCGAGGCACGGAAATTCGCCGAATCACGGGGGGTGTCACCGTAGCCGCGATTCGCTCAGCGGAATTCAACCGGATGAAGTACCAGCGACGCCCGTTGATCTGAGTCGCATGAAACTCCTCGTCCTGGCTCGCGATCATCGCCTCGTCTTGTCGATTGATCTCCAGTCGAGCCACGCGACCCGTATCATCGACAACCCGCCAGCTTCCCGCGGTGAGGGCCGGCGGGAGGGGAATGGGAGCCGACTGTTCCGTCCAGTTCTCATCCCGATCCACGGGGCGACTCACGACCTCACTGACAACCGTTGATACCTCAGACCCTCGGGCGGTAACGGTTGAAACCGGCGGAGCCGATTCGATCTGGAGTGACTGTGAATCGGCGACCACGGTCTCGGCCGGTACTGACTGGTGCGACCGACCGGCGTTTTCAGTGACCCGCCCCCGATCGACGCTGGTCCAAAGCCGCATGAACAGCCCGGTCACGACGGCCAGTAACAACAAACGTCCGTTGATCTTCATGATGCCAGTCCGTCTCAATCGGTCCCGACGCGTTTGAGGGGCGCGGGGGGTGAGTTTCAATCGGGTTGACCGACATGCAACCAGTCAGTCGCCTGGTTGAGCCGGGATTCGCTCCATTGGTATCGGAGTCGGAAATCTGGTGGAGTTAGGCAATCTGTTGGGAACGACACGCTTTTTCTCAGGAAGTCCAATCGCGGTGGTTCCTGCGGGCGCACAACCGTTGTGGCTGGCGCAATCTGACGCAACGTGACACTTGTTCGCCGCTCGCCGGGTAATGGAAATGCCTGTTCCATCGGACCGCCCCTTCTGGAGTCCCAACGTGATTCGCAGCCTGTTCTGCCTGCTTGGCGTTATCGCCCTCCTGACGCCATCCGCCCGCGCCGCCGATCGTCCCCTCGCCGAGGCATATCTGCACGCCGGCACGTTTCTGGAGGGGGAAACCGCTCTTCGAGCGCGACTTCAGCAGACTCCGACCGATGACGAAGCCCGGTTCGGGTTGGGGGCGTTGCAGTTCATCCACTCGGTCGAACGGCTGGGGCAGTCGCTCTATCGTTTTGGAACCGCCCCGCAGAATGGCACGCTGTTGGCACTTCCTTTCCTGCGACTTCCCGTCCCGGAGAATCCAAAGCCCGAAGTTGCCACGCATGATGGTGTGCGAAAGATCTTTCTCGACATGCTCGCCGACTTGAAACAGGCGGAAGGGACTCTCGCCGAGATCAAATCCCCCGACGTGCGTCTCGAACTGCGACTGGGAAAAATCCGCCTCGATCTCGACGGCGACGGCAAAGCCGACGATCCGTTCGAGAAGATCGTGACGCAATACGCGAACCAGACCAATCGGCAGGCACCCGCGATTGGCGACTTGGATGTCGCGTTCGATCGCGGCGATGTCGCCTGGCTGCGAGGTTACTGTCACCTGCTGTCGGCGCTGCTCGAAATCTCACTCGCGCACGACCATCGCGAATTGTTCGAGAATACGGGGCACCTGCTGTTCGCCCGGGTCGAGTCCCCCATATCCGCGGCGCTTGTGGTTCCGGGTCGGGCCACCGGGGGCTTTGATTACGAGTCGATCGCCGATCTCGTCGCGTTCATTCATCTCATCCACCTGCCAGTGACGGAACCCGAACGCATGAAGTCGGCTCTCGATCACCTGAAGCAGGTGTTCGCCCTCAGTCGGGAATCGTGGAAGTTCATTCTCGCCGAGAAAGACAGCGACCGCGAGTGGATTCCCAATCCGAAACAAACGGGCGCACTGCGTGTCCCCATTCGGCAGGACCAGGTCGACTCGTGGCTCGAGTTTGTGAATGAAGCCGAGGCGATTTGCGAGGGGAAACGACTGATTCCCTTTTGGCGCGGCGATAAAAAACGCGGAGTCAACTTGAAGCGAGTCTTCACCGAACCGCGCACGTTCGACCTTTTGCTCTGGATGCAGGGGAGCGCCGCAGTCCCGTATCTCGAAGAAGGGACACCCACCGACACGCGAGTTTGGGGTCGGTTGGAACGGGTGTTCGGAGGCGATTTCCTGACTTTTGGCGTGTGGGTTAATTGAACGGGTGTCGCGGCCGAATGAGTTCCTGTGGCAGGTGATGTTGTTGTCTCTGCCGAACTGGGCGCATCGACGCATAGCACTACGACGGACGGTGTGGCCCCCGTCCCGTCAATTTGAGTCGCCGTGGCGATTCTCGGTTGGCACCGTCCGTCACCTGCATCGCGGGGGGCAATCCCACATTGAGGCCGATCTTCGCCGCTTCGATGCACTCGAGATCGGCCACTTCGGTAGACGCGGGTGATTTCGCCTCCATCGCCGACTCCTCGACTTTCGCGACACCAGCGTCGGCGGGTTTTCCCAGGATGACGGCTCGGCCGACGGCCGCGATCTCGTTCGGGCTGAGTCCCCAGGGATTGGCCACATTTTTGGCAGGCTCGGCCGAATGGTCGCCGGGGCTTTCGGCAATGTGACCCGCCAGGACAACGCGGTCCGCTTGAGGCTTCTTGCGAGTCCCCGGGTTCGGCGACGCGTTGTGTCGACTGTCGTGATCGCTCGCGGGAATTCCATCTGGATCGCCCGTTTGTGTGACCCTGGTATCGCGCTCCTGTATCGAACGCCGCGAGATCGCGGATTCGTCAACGGGATCCGGGACAGACTCATCATCCCCGACGATCTCTTCGATGGTAGCGCGAGGAGACGGTTCGACCGTGGGACGCAGCGCGGCAACGGGTTGCGGTTTCTCCCGAACGGCAATCGCTTTGCCCGATTCCCCACGTCGACCGCGACGGGGAGAGGGGGCGGAAATGCTCTTTGCTTCCGTGGGCGGCGCGTCCATCGCGACGTCGACATTCGCCCGCCGCTCGCGGATTTCGAGCAGTGTCTTCTGCGCTTCGGTTTCCGATCCCCCCCGGCGGAACATCGCCAGCGCCTGCTCGTCATCCCCCCGCTTGGCGTACAACCAGCCCAGATTGTACAGCGCGATTTGATGCTTCGGGTCGGTCTGAAGAACCGTTTTCAGCTCGCGCTCGGCGTCGGCGTCGCGATCCTGCAGCAGCAACGACCATCCCAGGCTGGTCCGAATGTCGGAGTCCTGCGGTGCCCGCGCCAA
>JAPLOC010000293.1 GCA_026692825.1 Planctomycetota bacterium
GTGCATGCGATGACTCCACATCCCACTTCGGATACAAATTCCAGGAACTTTTCCCACCCGAACCGCGTCGAACTTTCCACACCAACCACCAGACGGCCGTGGCCAAACCAGATCAGGACTTGATTGCGGAGTGCCTGCGCGGGCAATCGCACGCGTTCGGGGATCTGGTTGCGCGCTACCAAAACCGTCTCTACAACACGTTGCGGAACCTGCTCGGCTCTGCCGAGGAGGCCCAAGACGCCTGCCAGGACACCTTCCTGACCGCTTACCAGAAGCTCCACACTTTCGGCGGACGCTCGGCCTTTTATTCCTGGCTGTTCCGCATCGCGTTCAACACCGCAGTCAGCCGAAAACGCAAGCGTACCCGGGTACTGGCGTCCATCGACGCGGCCCGGGAGCAGTCTGGCGATGAACCGGTCGATCTCCGGGAAGACCTCCAACCCCATGTCCCCATGGAAATCGCCGAGCGGCAGCAGGCCGTGCGGGCGGCGTTGGACGAACTCTCGGAAGAGTTTCGCACGGTACTGGTCTTGAAGGAGATGGAAGGGTTGAAGTACGAGGAAATCGCCGAGATCGTCGATTGCCCGATTGGAACAGTTCGCAGCCGGATTCACCGGGCGCGAGAAGAGTTGCGTCAACGCCTGTCCTCGTGGATGGCGGAAGCGGAGGCGTTATGAACAGACCCACACCCAGCGACGAACTGCTCTCCGCGTATGTGGATGGCGAACTTTCGTCGGCGGAAACCGAATGGATTGAAGACTGGTTGCGCGAGAATCCGCACGGGCAGGAAAGGGTCGCGCACTACCGGCTGCTGGGCGGAGCGATGCGTGGGCTGCCCTCGGCCGAATTGCCGGCCGAATTCCCCGCACGGGTGCTGCGGTCGATCGAGCGGGACATGCTCCTCCCCCGTCGCGATACCAGCCCGGGTTCCCGTCCCACCGCCGCGCCATCGCCAGAAAAACCCCGTCAGCGTTCGTGGCTCCGTTGGGGTGTGCAGATCCTCGCCCCCCTTTCTGCAACCGCGCTCGGTTTACTGGTCCTGTTTTCCAACATCCTTCCGGAATCTCCATTCCAGGGACTGGCGACCAGCGAGCCGAAATCGAGTCCGCCGGGAATTGCGGACCACGCGCCTCCCCCCATGGCCGTCCCTACCCAGTTGGGCGATCCTTCCCCCAGTGCCGCGACGCGGGCTATGAGTATGGCCCGCACGGTCACCTCGGCAAAATCGATCGAGGAATTCGCCGCCGCACTCGATACCCAGCACACGCAACCGGAACGTGTCGTATTGGTTACGATCGAAGTCGCGGCTTCCGACTCTGTGACTTCCCTGGGAGCGATCGCGGACCGTCAACAGGCAATCCAGACTGCGGTGGAAGCGTTTCAGCGGCTGAATTTCAAAGAGACCCCTCTCTCCGAAGAACGATCACCACACCGCGATATCGCGCGGGCCAGTGACAAAGAGGTTTTGGAACCAGGGTCGGCGGCACCACCCCCAGGGGACCGGCAGCACCAGCCCATGGTTCCAGGGTCAGAGAACACAGCGTTGCTGATGATGGCGGTCGGCGAGACACAGGCGATTGTCGACGCCTTTGCCGACATGCTCGATCGCGACGAAAACGAAGCGATCGTTTTAAGTGTGGCAAAAACCGAATTGACGACGCTCAGCCTGGAGCAAAAAGAACTCGTCGGTGACTTCTACGAGAACGCCACCCAATTCGACCTCGCTTCATCCGAGGCTGGTGACGCTGACACCACTCAAGCATCTGACGAGCCCCACGGCGATCCTGAATCCACACGCGAAAAGGGAATCGAACACCTCAGGATGTTCGCGTTGGTGACGATGCCCGCCGCTCTCACCAGCCACAAGTCCGATTTCGACGCGAACTCCGCACACCTGCCTCCTGCGGGGCCGGCACAATCGACGGCGGATGCAGCTCCCCTTCCCCATGAATTGGGCGCAAAGTCTGTCCCGGCTCCCGCGGGACTCGCGCTCGATCCGGCACCGGTTGGTGATTCCCCCCAGTTGGCGGAACGCAAGGCGAGTTCGCCGAAACGTCCAGCCCCTGCCAACAAAGGAGGCTTCGGTGGTGGGGGAATGGGCTCGTCGGCACAGGTCAAGTCGAAGCAATCCCCAATAAGTGCGGCGAAGTCCGCGGCCGATTCCACGGAGAACAACGCAACAGTTCACGGAACCGCGTCCCGGATCCTGATTCAATTCGTGGTACGGCCGGGAGGCGAACCTGCGACCGCAGCACCAGCGCCGAAGTGACATCGGCATTACGGGTTGGAAACGACGGATCGGTAAAGGCCATTCCTAGAATTTTGACAGCGACGCAATCTCCATTCGGATTCTCCTACTGTCGCAGATGCTACTTTGCCTCGAGTCGGACCGTGCTGTAGTAGGCCGGCTGGTAGGTTGGGGAGGTCCCGATCAGCCAGGGGCTGGAAACGTGGCTGGGGGCCTTGGAGTCGGGCTTCGGAAACGAGCCGAGGTTCAACAGCAGCTCGTCGCCCGGTTTCGCATCGGTCGGGAGGTCGGTCCAAGGGATGCGAAATTCCGCCGTCACGTGCGTGGCCGTTTTCACGGAGACGACCTTGCTGAGGCTCTTCCGGCCTGGCACCACAATCATGCCTGTGGCAGGGTAAGCGTAGAAATACGCCGAGACGCTCCCCGATGGCTGACTATACAGCGCGACTTGTGTTCCTTGCCGGTCGGACGTCATCAGCGAGACTTCCCAGATGGCGGCCGCCGTCGCGACGGGCTGTTCGATGCCGACGTACAGAGCCTCATCAGTCCAGGCAAACCGGAACTGCGAAGCGTCATCGTTGGCCGCTTTTGGATCGCGCGGCACAAGGCCGAGCGGGCGGGCGCGTTTCCAGAACGGTTCCAGGAGTTGTCCATCGTGGGTGATCTCGGCCTCCGCAACGGCGATGGCGGTGCGGACCGAGTCGGTATCTTCAATGCGGAGTTTCTCTAGCAGTTGCAGACCTGGTTCGATAAGCGGCGCGATGGTTTCCTGTCCCGTCTTGTCAAAGACCGAGGCGACATACGCACCCCAGTCCGCTCGATGCCGCTGCAGAACGGCGACCCGCAGCGGCAGGCGTCTCGACGTCTCTGCATCCTGCCGACGCACGGCTGCCTCGATCCAGAGAAAGGCCGAATCGACTATGATCCGCTCGCGGCGCACATGTATCAGCGACGCGGCATCGTCCCGGACCGCCAGCGTCGCGGCGTCGAGGCAGCGATAGGCATTCGCGAAGAAGGTCGCGTCACAGAGCGATTCCAGCCACACATGCCGCCGCATGTTGGACGAGTTCGCCGTGATTTGCGACTGCCGCGTTTCGATAACCTCCAGCAATTCGCGCATCGGCTTCGCCGCCGCGCCGTAGTAGCCCTGGCAGAATCTCTGCAGCAACGGTTCCAGTTCGCGGGAGGGATCATCCAGCAGCTTCATTCCCAGCCAGGCGCGCAATGGCAGGAAGCTCTGCAGGTCGTTCGACTGCGGAGAGTCGTTCAGCCCCGCCCCCATGAAGTCCTCACACTCGATTGTGACGTACTTCACATTGCGGTCGCGAAACAGCCGGATGTCGCGATGCATCGCGCGGACATTGGACGAAGGCGCGAACAGTCCCGGCGGATGCGGATCGAACGTCCGCCAGTAATCCCAGATTCCCAACTGCTTCGCCGACGTCCCCCAGCCCTCCAGCAGCGCGAGGCGTTCCGCATTGCGCGGATCGCTCAGCGGTCGCGTCATGTCCGATAAGCCGTAGTTGTCGCAGTAACGAATCATCACGTTCGGTTCCGGGCGAATCGACTTCGGCGGCGCGAGTGTGAAGTTGTACGCTTCGGTCTGCACAATCACATCTGGAAACTCGTCCGCCAACCCGCGCGCGACATGATTCACGAAGTCGAGCAGGGCGCCGCTCTCCGACCCCTCGCGGTCGCTGATCGCCTTGCAGTTCGGGCAGAGGCACAGGTTCGACGTGTTGTCGTTCTGCGAAAGCACAACCATTCGCGCCGGATCACGGCCACTCTTGTTCGCTTGGACTTCGTCATCGCGCAGCATCTGCTTCGCCCGCTCCAGCGCAATGCGGCGGACGTCGGGATTCGTGACACACAACTGAATCCACAACTGCTTGTTGCCCATGTCGTCGGTCATTCGTTTGCCGGCAGCGTCCATCGAGAAATACTCGGGATGCTCGGCTGCGAATTCCTTCGCCGAGAGGAAATACCCGAACGTGTGAACGCCATCCGGTACCGCGCGCGGATAGTCGCCAACGACCGGACCGGCGTAGGTATGCTCTTTGTTCCAGACGCGCCAGCGACTTCCATTGACCCCGTTCATCCCCTGCGGCGCCGAGTTCTGGTATGGCCAGCCGGTGAAGACAAAGCGAAAAGGAAACGCCGGTTTCCCGCGTCGATTGAGCGTCGGAATCGTCAACGTCGGCCGCTTCGGCACGACCTCGGTGAACGGGTCGAGCCGCTCGACGCCGACGTTCGATTCGAGAAACTCGCACACGGCGTAGATCACGCCACGCGGCGAGCCGCCGCTCAGCAGCAGCGACTCGCCGACAGTTTGAATCCGCCACTCTTCGGGTTTCAGAAGGGGATCGGATTGCACGCGCAGTTCGTGTGCCAAGATGTCGTTCGCGTCCGACGCCCGGATCGGGAATCGGGCACCGGTCGTCTGCTTCAGCGTCTCGGCCAGCCATTGCGATGCCGTCTGCTCTTCGACAGTCGGTTCCGCCACCGTGACGATTCGGTACGACGTCTGGCCGTCGGCAGAGAGAGTCAACGGCTTGCCCGGGTCTCGTTCCTGTGCCGGTGCGCCGTTTTCCCCGGCGAGAACCACGGATAGAAACCCCGCATTGAACTGTAGCGTCACAAGCACAATGCATGTCGCCAGCGCGCGACGGCGATTCATCGGCACATCCTGGAATCGAAGTAATCGTCGAGGTCACGAGTGTCACATCCGCTGGCCAAGCTGGCGGTGGACACACGAGCGGGGATTCTATCCAGCGCATGGGCGCTTTGTTAGGCTGCATGTGCCGTCGTCGGAAGTGGAGCCGTCACGATGAGTGTTTCCCAAACCCTGCTCACATTCATGTTCGCTGACCGATTTTTTGGGCCGCCCGTCATGAGAAGCCGTTTCTGGATCGGGTGCCTGCTCGCTCTGGGCATTGTGACTTCCGCGGCAGCCGCGGGAGAACCGCTGCTCCAGATCGCGACCATTCATGCCGACGTCACGCCGCGGCCCGGCGATGTCGCCTGCGTCGGCTTCATGCCGAATATTTCGTCGATCGAACATCCGCTGGAACTGAAAGGCCTGCTTGTCCGGAAGGGAGGAGGCGACAGTGCAGAAACGTACGTCATCGCCGCCGTGGACTACTGTGGACTCTGCAACACGTCGTATGACTTGTGGCGCAGTCGCATTGCGGAAGCGGTCGGCACGACGCCCGATCGGGTGGCGCTGCAATCCCTCCATCAGCACACGGCACCCGTACTCGACCTTGATGGTGCCAGGCTGCTATATGCCGGGGAACCGGACAAGTGGAAAGCCCACGCCGCCTTCGTGGAGGGCATGGCAAATCGCGCGGCCAGGGGGGCGAAAGAGGCCGTGGCCAACCTGCGGCCGGTCACCCGCATTATCGCCAGCCAGGCGAAGGTGGAACGCGTTGCGTCCAATCGCCGTATTGTCCAGCCGGATGGCAGCATCGTGTTTCGCGGAAGCGGGGTTACGGATCCGCGACTGCAAGAAGCGCCGGAAGGGCTTATCGATCCCTGGGTCCGGACGCTCTCGATCCTCAACGACGAGTCGATCATCGCGCAAATTCACTACTACGCGATGCACCCGCAAAGTTTTTATGGGGATGCGCGGATTTCCAATGATGTGCCGGGCATCGCCCGCCAGCGCCTGCAGGAGGAAACCGGCGTCTTTCAGATCTATTTCACCGGCTGCGGCGGCAATATCGCCATGGGAAAATACAACGACGCCACGCGCCCCGCGAGAGACGCCTTGTCCGACCGGCTGTATCAGGCGCTCAGGGCGTCCACCTCCGTCGTCGATCCGAAGTCAAACTCTATTCCAAAGCCTCTCTCGCCGGACGCTCCGCACGTGGTGCAGGACGTGCGGGTGGAGAAGCTGGCGTTGACCGACATCTCCTGGAAGGTCGTCCCGGTCCAGTTCCTGCCACGCGAAGACGGCGAATTTCATCCCGAACGAGCCAGAGATCTGATGCGACCGGAACAGACTTTCGGCATCCGGTTGAAAGCCTGCATGGCCAAGCAATTGTTTGATCGGTTGCGTGCCGGACATCACGTCGGAATCAGTCGATTCCGGATCGGACCGGTTCAGTTGATTCACTTGCCGGGCGAACCGTTCGTGGAGTTTCAGTTGTTCGCCCAGCAGCGCTCCCCGGAATCGTTCGTGTGCGTGGCGGGATATGGAGAGTGCGGCATCTGGTATTACGGCCCGGATGTCATCTTCGCGGACCGGGGCGGCTACGAACAAACCTGGTCGTTCGCCGAGCCCTGCTGGGATCTGGTGGAAGGGGCCATCAAAGAACTCCTGTCGAACGACAGGTAGTCGCCTGAGCCTCGAATCAACGATCAGACTACGAAGCTGGCCCAGGAGAGAAACCTGATCTCTGTGATCTTCCTTAGAGTACGTAGTCACGGTAACGGCTGTACTCTGACTCCCTTCAAATTGACAGCTTGAAGTCGCTGAGCCACGGACTCAGTGAGCAATAGGTCGGGCAACTCCGGCAAGACAAAGCACGCATCCGCTGGCAAAGATTCGCTATGAAATGCGTAGTGGGTGATCCTCTGAATCGCTTTCGGGTCAGAACGAAATGTTACAAAAGCTGCATTGGACCGGTCCAGGCAATCCACAGGCTCCTCACACCGAAGGAAGTAGTAGGTCGCGCCGTTCAGCTTTGCGGGAAGTAGCGTAAGTCCTTGAAATGCTGGCTTACCAACGGTATCAACAAAACGCTGAGAAAACAGTCCCCGTGTTCCGGCGACCATGAAGCTATCCCACTCCGTCGCACGGTGGTCGGCAACATAGACATTGACGTTGGATGGGAACTCCTCTGGCCGCCGCTGGCCATCGAGGACTTTTCCAACTTGAAGCCAGTCATTTGAGGCCGTAACTGCGTTTTGAAAATCAATTTGTGGTCGGTGATCTTCGCATGAAGGCCGGCATTCGTAAACCTGTGTCATCAGTCTGCTCCGAAAGGGCAAAAAGGGTCAGGACTCCATGATTTTTCGGACTTCGGTAGGCCAAGTCAATCATTGCGCGACGAAATCGAGTTTGTCCAAAGGGGGGAGATGTTTCACGTTCTCGAACGAGCGGTGGCACGCCACACGATGATGCTGAATCATTGGCACATTCCCGATTCAACGCGACGAACATCTGTGGATTGCGATGCGGTACATCGAACGGAATCCTGTGCGTGCGAACTTCGTGGAGCCCGCGGAAGATTGGGGCCGGGGGTCCGCCCACACGCGGCGGAATTCGGTCGAGCAACGCCGTTGGCTGGCTGCTCCGATCGATCCGCCCCCTTTCAGGCCAATGGCGTTTCTGGGTTCATGGGTAAACAAAGCCGAGTCGGAAACCGAACTCAAAGCCTTGCGTCAATGCATTCAGCGCGGACTCCCTCTTGGGGAGGACCGTTGGGTCCGAAGCATATCCGTTCGCCTGAGCCGGGAATCAGCGACCATGCCAAGCGGCCGCACCCGAAAAGAGACCGGACCCTTTGTTCTTCCTGCTACGGAAACGCGGTCGCCTATCAAGCAGCGAGAAGGTTGTCGACTGGCAGTTGCCTGCGGCTCAGCGCATAACGAACTGTGCGCTGCAAGTGACCGAATCGTCTGAAGAAAAGCTGGTGATCTATCCTTGCGTATTGTTCGGCTCAGATAGTACTGCTTTCAAGACGGCCCGTTGATAGAATCGCAGCGTCGCTTTTCCCCAGGAGTCGCGTGAACATGCAGTCTCTCGAGCGTTTTTTCGCCCGTTCGTTTCGGCCGTTTTTCCTGTTGACCGGTGCGGGGACGTCGCTGGTGGGAATCTACGCGTTCTTCCCCTCCTGGGCGATGCCGAACGCGGCGAAGCTCCCCTACCAGGAGGACTACACGATCATCATCCAGCATTGGGGCATCATGGTCGGACTGATGGGCCTGGCCATGATGGCTGCCGGAATGGTCCCCAGGTGGCGCGTCCCCATTGCGCTGTACAGCGGCTTCGAAAAGGCGTTCATGGTTTGGTTGGTGCTGTCCAATGCCGGGCAACCGTACGCCGCCGGTTTCTGGATCCCCTTTGCGCTCGATTCGACCGTCGTGGCGTACACCATCGGCTACTTCGCCTTTTGCGGATTCGGCGTTCCGCCATCGGATCAGCCCGACCGACGAGAATAGTTTTCATTCAACGATGGTTTGACAGTTAAGCACCGCACGGCCGAAAACGCGACATTCTATAAGCGACCCCGTGCCGGCTTGCCCGGCAGGTGAAGGAGATCGGTAGCTAACTCGACACGTCGTGATCGCAACTTTAGACCCCTGCCACGTCCTGTGGCAGGTGAATCAGACCGCCGCTCAGGTGCTTAAGTTCGTCGAAGTTCTCTACGCAACCAGATTGACGCCACAAACACTTGACGGACCTGTGTGGCGGTGAGGCAAACCAACGCGATTGACACGCATCTGAGCGCAGATCTGATTCACCTGCCGGACGAGCCGGCAAGGGGTCTTCGCCCCGTGCGGGCATCCGGGGTTAGCCCTCGATCTCATTCACCTGCCCCCCAAGGGGGCAGGGGTCTCGGGCGCGAAATGTCTCAATTCGTGCCGCTCCCGGTATAGCACCGAAAGATGCCGAGCGCATGGCTACTCCCGCTCGGCCGTCTTTTCTTTCCCCTCAGACTGTGGGTCGGCAACCTTGTAAAACGACACAATCGCCCCCATTTCCGGTTTCAGGTGAATTCCTTCCATTCCGGGTGGGATTCTCACCTTTACCCGTACGGGAATCGCCCCTTTCGACCGGTTCGCGATCGGCATCAGTCGCGAGACATATCCGTCGTAGGGATGGTCCTGATACGCCTCCGACCGGATCACGCACTTCTGCCCGACGAAAATCCGCGAGATGTCCCGTTCCTGAATGTCGAGTTCGACTTCGAGGTCGGCCAGGTCGGCGAGGTCGCAAATGCTGTAGGAGCCATTGAACGCGCCCGGGTTCACGATGTTCCCCTCCTCGACATTCTTCTTGAGGACCGTTCCTGTCACCGGGGAGGCGATTGTCGTGTTGCCCTGCTTCCATTTCGACTTTGATAGTTCGGCCTTTGCCGACTCGACATCCGCCTCGGCGACTTTGAGCCTCTGTTCCTGTGGTTCGATCAGCAGATCCAGCGTCCGCCGCAACCGTTCGACACGAAAGCCCGCCGCGTCAAAATCGCTCTGCGCCTTTTCGAGATCCGACGGACTGACGGTGCTGGACTTGGTCAGTTTGTTCCAGCGGTCGAGCTGCCCCTTAAAGAAGTCCCGCTGTGAGATCGCTTCCGAGAGGTCGGCACGTGCCCGTTCAATCTCGCGCGGCACATTCTTCCGTTCCATTTCCAGGCGCAAGGTCGCCCGGGCGAGGTCGGCGGCCGCCCGCAGCACGTCGGCGTCGTAGTCGGTCGTCTCCAATTGGGCGAGGATGTCCCCCTTTTCGACCAGCATCCCTTCGATCAATGACTCTCCCGACTCGGGACTGGCCCCCGGTTTGTGAACCCGCAGGCTCTTCACCATTCCGCCGACCTTGGGGCTGACCAGAATCTGGTGTCGTGGAAGGATGTAGCCCTTCGACTCGTGCACAACTCCCCCTGAGTCGGCCACCCCCGCTTTCGCCGATCCTTCAGAATTCAACGCGGTTCGGGGAATGTCATTCGTGGAGGGGATTTTGAGCGGATCGGTTTCCTCGAGATTGGCGGCGGCCTCCCGCAGTTCATACACCTGCCAGCCCAGATAGCCTGCGCCAGCCGCCAGCAGCAGGCATAGCACCCATGCCACTCGACTGGGACGTTGCTCTTTCGGCGGAGGGGGCGCGATCCGGAGTGAACGCACCTTGTCTGTGAACGGGCTCCCTCCTCGAACAGGGGGGGCGGCCTCTTCCACGCGGGGGGGAGTCTCGGTTTCCACGTTCACAACGGGCACTCTCGTCGTCAATTCAGGGGACGTCCCGCGAATCGGCGAACCATTGTCGCGCGGTCCCGCAGTAACGGTTGTTGAGATTATATCTCTGCCGTGAACCCCAGATCCACAAAACTCCCCAGACTTCCCTGTTTCCGGGCATTCCCAATTCATTCAACCGCCCGACTGATCAGATTCGGCATTGACGATTCGATCGATTCCAGCGAGATTCCCGGCTCGTCAACCCTCACCAGAACAGCGAAACGCATGGACGCGGACCGCGCGGAAACCTCCGGCCCTTCAGAAACTGCTCCCGCACGCCCCCCGGTTCACTGGAAGCATCGGGCGGAGTTTCTGGTCTTTCGTACGCTCGTCGCGTTGATCGAAGCGTTGCCCCGCCAAACGTGCGACAGTCTCGCCCGGGGCCTCGCCTGGTGCATCCACCACCTGCTTCCCCGGAAGTTGACGCGCTATCACGTCGCCCGGGACAATCTGCGACAGTCATTTGGCGATCGCTATTCCGACCAGCAGATGGACGACCTGATCCACCGGATGTGGATTCATCTGTTTCGTATGGTGGGGGAGATCGTGCTGATGCCGCGAAAGCTGCGTGTCGCCGGCCTCACCGAAGCGATTGAATTCCGCAACAAAGGAGACGTCCTGCGGGCAATGGCTTCCGGTCGACCGGTGCTGTTGCTCTCGGGGCACTATGGCAACTGGGAAATGGCGGTGTCGGTCTTTGGGCTGTTCGGCTTCCCCATGGGACTCGTCGCGCGGGATCTCGACAACCCCCTGTTGCACCGCTGGTTTCAACGGTTCCGCCGATATACCGGGCATGTTCAGATCGGGAAAAAAGGGGGGAGCGGCCTCATGGTCGAGCAGTTGGAACGCCGGGGAAGTCTGGCGCTGCTCGGGGACCAGGACGCGGGCGGTTCCGGATTGTTCGTGGAGTTTTTCGGACGACCCGCTTCGACGTTCAAGTCGATCGGCCTGCTCGCGATGGAATATGAGGCGCTGATTTGCGTGGGCTTCGCCCGGCGACTCGATTCGACCACCTCGACCGGTTGGCCTCGCTTTGAACTCGGATGTGAAGAGGTCATCGATCCCCGACAGTTCGATTCGGGGGACGCGCTCCGCGAAATCACCCAGCGTTACACAGCGGCATTGGAACGAGTGATTCGCCGGGCTCCGGAACAATACTTCTGGGTCCATCGCCGTTGGAAAAGCGTTCCGAAGACGCGCGAAAAGCGGGAACAACGGAAGTTGAAACGGGCGGGATAACGATCGGCTTGACAGGGGCGACTGTCGAACCGACCATTCGGCATGCGCGTGAACAGCCCGAGGGGGACAATCGCAACAGCGAACTGCGTCTCCCCGCGTTCCCACCTGGTTCGAGTCTTTGGAGTCCCAGCATGCAGGCGTTTGTCCGACGAGTTGTGTTCACACTCTGTGGTCTGGTGATAATCGCCGGCTGGACGACCTGCCGCGCGGAGGAACCACGTCCGCCCGCCGGCTTTCGGGCACTATTCAATGGCAAAGATCTGACCGGCTGGTTCGGTTTGAACCCCCACAACCTGACCGGGCTGACGGGTGACAAGAAGGAGGCGAAACTCGCCGAGGAGCGGGCGGAGTTCGCGAAACACTGGCGTGTCGAGAACGGCGAACTCGTCAACGATGGACACGGTCCCTATGCGACAACCGAAGTCGAACTGGGAGATATTGAGTTTCTGATCGACTACAAGACGGTCGCGATGGCCGACAGCGGCATCTATCTGCGCGGCCTGCCACAGGTGCAGATCTGGGACTGGAATCAGGTCTATGATCTCAAGAACCCGACCCGGAAGCCGCACTTGGGCTCGGGGGGGCTGTTCAACAACACGCCGGGCACATCGGGTCGCGATCCGCTGTTGAAGGCCGACCGGCCATTTGGTGAGTGGAACCAGTTCCGCATTCGGCAGGTTGGTGATCGCACCTGGGCCTGGCTGAACGACAAACTGGTGGTCGATGACGCGCCGCTGGAGAACTACAGCGCCCGGGGAGAGCCGATTCCTGCGAAGGGACCGATCCACTTGCAGACACATGGCGGCGAGATCCGTTGGAAGAATATCTTCGTCCGCGACATTGGTCCGGAGGGCGGACCTGGAAAAGAAAGCCCGGTTGGCGGGCGGGCTGGCAATGCATGTGTCGTTCGACGAAGGGCTTGACGCCGACTTTTCGCGGGGGGACCGCAAGTGCTACGTTCAGCAGGGGGCGAATCTGGTGGCCGCCGCCGTGAACGACGACGTGAAGCTGGCACCGACGGCAGGGCGGTTCGGCGGCGGACTGCACTTCACGAAGAAGAACAATCTGCGTCCCGCGTACCGCGATACCGGGGCGGTTGGTTACAACGACCGGAACTGGAGCCGATCGGTTTCGGTCTGGCTCAAGCTGAACCCCGATCTCGACCTGGAACCCGGGTATTGCGACCCGGTGCAGATTGTGGGAGACGACCTCAAAAAGGGGTTCATCTTCCTGGAATGGTCCAAGGATGAAACCCCGCGATTCTTCCGCTACGCGATCCGCCCGCTGTTTCCGATCTGGAATCCCGACAATGTTCAGTGGGGAGACATTCCGTTCAACAAGCGGCCGATGGTGCAGGTGGAAAAAGCTCCGTTTTCCCGCGACGCCTGGACGCATGTGGTCTTCTCGTTGGAGAACGTGAACGACAAGAGCCGGCCACAGATCGGCCGACTGCACATCAATGGTCGCCTCCAAGGGACGATTGAAAACTGGGATCTCACGTTTGGCTGGGATCCGGACAAGGTCCTCGTCGTCTTGGGGGCGGCCTACGTCGGCCATCTGGACGACTTGGCGGTCTTTGACCACGCTCTCACTGATGGTGAGGTCCGGCTGCTGTACGGTTTGAAGAATGGAGTGCGTGAGTTGCGCTGA
>JAPLOC010000294.1 GCA_026692825.1 Planctomycetota bacterium
AACTGGTGCTGATGACTCTGTGGCCCGATGGAAAACCGCTGTTGGAGCGGGCGATCAACCAGGTCATTGTCAACGAGTTCGCCGACTCTGATTTCAAGTACGGGGTCGACTACGTCAACCTGGGTTACAAGCCGGGCAAAGAGGTGGTGATCAAGACGATTGCCAACAGTTTCCGGAACGAATTCCCGACCGACGACGGCGATCGAAAACTTGATGATCTTCCCCTGACAGCCGACCTCACCAACCTGGAGGACATGGACCTGTTGGTTTCCATCAGTTCGGGTTTTCCCGGGCTGAAAGAATGGGTTCAGTATGCCTCGAGTCCCTTGAAGGTCCCGTTGGCGGTCGGGGCGACGGCGGTGCAGGCACCACAGGCGTACCCGTACATTCCGGGGCAACTGTTGGGGATTCTGGCGGCGATCAAAGGGGCCGCCGAGTATGAAGTGGCGCTGGGGGAGTACTATCCCAAATATGCCGATCCTAAAATGCAGGACGGTGTCCGCCGGATGGCTCCGCAGTTGTGGGCGCACCTGTTGATCATCGGGCTGATTGTGCTGGGGAACATCGCCGCCTTTTCGGAACGCTTTGAAAGGCCCCAGACATGAGCCGAGAAAAACGAATCTGGGGGATTCTGTTCGTCCTGGCGGGGTTGTTTCTGCTGTACCGCGCCACGTTGACGCGGGACGGAATGGGAAAGGTGTATCTGAAGCCGGTTGCCGCCGCCGCTGCGGATGCCCCCCCCAGCTACGTGCGAGCCCGGCCCAACGATCCCCAGGCCGCCTTGAGTCTGCCACGGACGCTGGGAATCTGGTTCGCCGCTTTTCTGACGCTGTCGATCTTTTCGTTTCTGTACAAGGACAACCCGTTTTACCGGTTCGCCGAAGCGGTGATGGTGGGGGTGAGTGCCGCGTACCTGATGGTGGCCGGTTTTTGGGATGGAATTGTCCCGAAACTTCTCGGTCGGCTCGCACCGGCGCAGATGAGCTGGGCGAGTCCATCGCTAGAGAATCAGTCGCCCGACTGGTGGGGACTCGTTCCACTGGTGATGAGCGCGATGCTGCTCGCCCGACTGTTGCCCAAGGGGGGCTGGATCGCCCGTTGGCCGCTGGCGTTTATTGTGGGGACGTACGCCGGCATTCGGTTGATCAGTTTTCTCGATGCCGACTTTGTGAGTCAGATCCGGAATACCATCGTGCCGTTGGTTGTGATGAACCAGACGGGGCAACTCGACCTGTGGGGGTCGGTGCGGAACGTGCTGATGATTATGGGAGTGCTGTCGTCACTGGCGTATTTCTACTTTTCGCTCGACCATAAGGGAGCGTACGGCGTGGTGGCCCGAGTGGGGGTGTGGTATCTGATGATCACGTTCGGGGCATCGTTCGCGTTCACGGTGATGGGACGGATCGCGCTGTTCGCATCGCGACTGGAGTTTCTGTTTGATGACTGGTTGTGGCTGATCGATCCGCTGGGGAAACGCAGCGATCTGCTGTGAAGTTCTCGAGTTTCGCCAAGTCCGGCGGTGGTCGAAAAATCGCGAAAATTCGCAAAAATCAACGAAAAGACAGG
The DNA here is from genome assembly GCA_026692825.1 of Planctomycetota bacterium. Lineage (GTDB taxonomy): Bacteria > Planctomycetota > Planctomycetia > Planctomycetales > Planctomycetaceae > UBA10511. The sequence goes on from JAPLOC010000294.1 coordinate 1,567, forward strand.
TGATTTCGCCAGTTCTGTGGGGGAAGCCCATTTTCGCCCTGTGTTGAACCCGCGGCGCTGCCGCGCTTTCGGTGCAATGCAATCGGCTCGGAAGAACCTGCCAAGGCTTGATTTTCCCCCGCAATCGTCGAAGATGCCGATTGCGCTGAATTTCGTCCCCCCCTGACAGAGTCGCTGGAGAGCATTGTGGCGGAACATGTGGTGATCATTGGTTCGGGACCGGCCGGTTGGGCGTCGGCGATCTATACCGCTCGAGCCAGCCTGAAGCCTCTGGTGTTTGAGGGGGCCATCACCGAAGACAACCGCCAAAAGGGAACGCTCCCCCTGGGGCAGCTCTCGCTGACCACCGAAGTCGAAAACTACCCCGGATTTCCGGTCGCCAATCTCGAAGGCTATCTCGACGCCGCCCTTCCCAAAGACCGTCGTGACTACATGGCCCCGCACCGCGGGCACGGTGTCAGCGGTCCGGAACTGATGGAGCTGATGCGGCAACAGGCGGTCAACTTCGGCACCCGAGTGATCACCGACGATGTGGTCGATATCGACCTGAGCCAGCATCCGTTCAAGCTGACAACCCTCGAAGGGCAAAAAGTCGAGGCACTGGCGGTCATCATTGCGACCGGGGCCCGGGCGAATTACCTGGGGCTCCCGTCCGAAGACCGCTTCAAGAACATGGGGGTCTCGGCGTGTGCCGTGTGCGACGGCGCGTTGCCCCGGTTCCGTAATAAGCCGCTGGTGGTCATTGGTGGCGGCGACAGCGCCATGGAAGAGGCGGGCTACCTGACGAAGTTCGCCAGCTAGGTGTATCTGGTGCATCGCCGCGATTCGTTCCGCGCCAGCAAGATCATGGCGGAACGGACTCTCGCGAATCCGAAGATCGAGGTGAAGTGGAACAGCGTGATCGACGAAGTTCTGGGGAATGACACCCAGGGGGTGGCCGGTGTGCGCATTCGTGGCTCTGTGGACGCGAATTTCACCGAGGAACTCGCCGCCACGGGATATTTCTGCGCGATCGGCCACACTCCCAACACCGACTTCCTCAAGGGACAGCTCGCGCTGACGGACAAGAAGTACATCGCGTGGACGACCCCTCACCGGACTTACACCAGTGTGGAAGGCGTCTTCGCCGCGGGTGACGTCGCTGACGACTATTACCGTCAGGCGATCACGGCGGCGGGATCGGGTTGCCAGGCGGCCCTCGACGCCGAACGCTGGCTCGCGCTGAAGGGTTTCGAGTAGTCCTGCCAAAATGGCGACTTGAGTTCGGTTTCCGATTCTGCTCCACCCTTGGGAAGGGGGGCCTGTCGGTTTAGGCGATCCGGTCGCGTGTTTGCCGTAGCCGGTTGTGGTTCCGCTTCGCGGGAACCACAACCGGAGCGACGCCGCGGAGCGTCGTCGCTACAAAGCCGACTTCCCCCGGGTCTGAGACCCGTCCTACGGCGGCCGTTGCCCAACATCTGAATTCTGGCCGCGTGGAGTATCGCGCCGATCCCCGTTTTGGAATTTCGTCAGGTGGAACCATGTTGACACTGGCGGGCTGCGTTGAACGTCGGAACCGGTTGTGGGATCGCCTGCCGGCGAGCGTTGAATGGGTCTTGGTCGCCGACCCCCGGCATGTCTATTACCTCTCGGGGTTTCTGGTCCAGCCATTGAGTTTTTCGGTCAATGAGCGGGGTTTGCTGCTGCTGGAACGGAACGGACCCGCGACGCTATTGGCCGACAACTTCACCCGTCGTTCCGCTCTCGCCGCACCGTTTGTCGATGTCGAGGAACTGGAGCCGTGGTACGACCACAAGCACTCGGTGATCAATCGAGACCACGCGCTCCTGGCGGCGTTGGCGCGGGTCGCACCCCGATTACGCAGCCGGCCGGGGGTCATTGAAGGGGAATGGTTGCCGGTATTGGCGGGGGAGCTGGTTCCGACCGGGTCATCCCGTTTCACGGCCGGTTCGGGTGCGGTGGGCACACTGGGCGACCTGTTGAAAACACTACGCAGGAACAAACACGCCGACGAAATCGCGACTCTGGAACTGGCGATGCGGGCGTGCGCCGCGGGGCATGCCGCGGCTCTGGCGACAGTGCGCCCCGGGGTCACGGAATTCGACGTGTATCGCGCGATCCACGCGGGCGTTCTTGCTCAGGCGGGGAAGCCGGTTCAGGTCTATGGCGACTTTCGCAGCACCAACGCGGCGACGCCGACACGAGGGGGGGCACCCACAGATTATGTCCTGCAAGCCGGAGATCTGTATCTCCTGGACTACTCGGTGATTGTTGACGGATATCGGAGCGATTTCACCAACACCGTCTGCGCGGGGGAGCCGTCCGTCGACCAGCGGCGATTGTTTGACCTCTGCGTTGAGGCGCTGGCCGCCGGTCAAAGTTCGTTGCGGGCGGGGGTGCCCGCAGTAAGCGTCTACCGTGCGACGGCCGCCCCGCTGCGGGCCTCGCCGTTTGGCGAGACGTTCACCCACCATGCGGGCCATGGCTTGGGGATGGCCCATCCGGAGCCGCCGATCCTGGTCGCCGACTCGACTGATGTGCTGGAGGCGGGGGACGTTGTCACCCTGGAACCGGGACTCTACGTTCCGGGGATCGGCGGGATCCGATTGGAACACAATTACCTGATCACAGAGACCGGCAGTCGACGCCTGAGCCCGCATCGGCTTGCGCTGGAGAATTCTCAGCAGGCCGACAGCTTCGACATTCCGCTCGAGCCGTCCACGTCCTAGAGAGGGCGACCGCCACCGCTTCCGGACGGCTGCGGCTTGGGGTATCGTGGGCGTCCGCGAATCGCCAGGATCGACCAAGTACCACTCATCGCGACAACACTCCCTGCGACCGGTCTTGTATGTCAGCCAAATCCCGTCCCCCCGCCTGGATCCTGTCGCTGTGCCTGGTGCTGTTTCTGGCGACATTTTTGAACTACGCGAACCGCGTGGTCTTCACCCAGAATTCGGTACTCATTCAGCAGCACTTCGAGACCGATAGTGTTGGCTATGGGAACGCCGAGGCGGGATTCGGGTATGGATTCGCGTTCGGGGGGCTGGTGTTTGGTGTCCTCGCCGACTGGATCTCAATCCGCTGGCTGTATCCTCTCGTCATGCTCGGCTGGTCGGCAGCCGCCTATGGGTCTTCGCACGCCAACTCGCTCGAGGAATTCATCGGCTTGCGATTTGCCCTGGGCTTGCTTGAAGCGGGGCATTGGCCTTGCGCGCTCCGCATGACCCAGCGGTCGTTTCCGCCACACCAGCGAACCTGGGGAAACGGAATTCTGCAAAGCGGGGCGGCGGCGGGCCAGATTCTGGTTCCCCAGGTGATTCAGCTTCTCGAATCAAACGGCTCTCCCTGGCCGGTCTCGTTTCGAATCGCCGCTCTCGCGGGAATCCCCTGGGCGATCGGTTGGCTGTTACTCGTGCGCGAATCGGATGTCCGTCGACCCGTGTTACAGACCGACGAACGTGGGGCCGGGGTGGGGACGCCGCGCGAGATCCAGGAATTCCCCTGGTATCACATCTTCAAAATGCGTCGCTGGTGGTTATTGCTGTTGACCGTCGTCTGCATCAATGTCCCCTGGCACGCGCTGCGTGTCTGGATGCCCGATACGTTGCAGACGTATTACCATTATGACAAGGCATTCGTCGACAACTTTACCTCGCTTTACTACACGTCCACATTGGTGGGCAGCCTGTCGACCGGAGCGCTGGTCACGTGGTTATCGGCCAGGGGCTGGAACGTTCACCGGGCACGGTTGACGGTGTTTGGAATCTGTTCGGCGATGATCGCGCTCTTGGCACCGGCGATGCTGCTCCCCGCGGGCTACCCCATGCTGGCGATCCAACTGCTGGCGGCGTTTGGCACGCTCGGTGTCTCTCCCATCTACTATTCGCTGAACCAGGAACTTTCCGGCAAGTCGCAGGGAAAAGTGGGTGGCTCCTTGAGTTTTCTTCTCTGGTGCCTGATCTCGCTGATGCAGAACTCCATCGGCAACATTGTGAAGACCAACCCAGCGGCACGGCCCGTTGTGTTCGCGTGCGTCGCAGTCCTGCCCCTGCTGGCCCTCCTCGGCCTCGCCCTCTTCTGGGGACAACGCGACCAGGCGAGCGGGGCGGCGTAAGCCCCCTGTCCACCCGCCCACAACCCTGTGTTTCTCCTCCGCCCCAAAACAATTCCACCCGCCGCGCATGTCCTCAGAAACCACTCCCCGTTTCGAATTCGGCCGCAACTGGCAGTTGTTCTTGAAGCACATTGACGAGTCGGTGATCTCGCAGGCGATCGCCACCTTGCGGCGGGCCCTGGATGTGGAACGACTGGACGGTGAGACGTTTCTCGACCTCGGTTCAGGAAGCGGACTGTTCAGTCTGGCGGCGTGGCACCTGGGGGCTTGTGTGACCTCAGTCGACATCGATCCCCAATCGGTCGCCTGCACCGCCGAGCTGCGGAGGAGGTTTGGTGACGGGGAGTCGCGCTGGCGGGTCGAAACAGGTTCGGCTCTCGACGACATGTATCTGGAATCACTGGGGATATTCGACACGGTGTACTCGTGGGGCGTGCTGCATCACACCGGGGAAATGTGGAGGGCGATTGACAATACCGTCCGGCGGGTCGCGGCGGGGGGGAGGTTGTACATCGCCATTTACAACGATCAGGGACCGGCCAGTCGGCGGTGGAAGCGGGTGAAACAGTGGTACAACCGGCTTCCCGGCGCGGCGAAGTGGCTGGTGCTGGCACCGGCATTCGTCCGTCTTTGGGGACCGACATTTCTCAAAGACTTGTTGCTGTTACGCCCGGGCGCGAGTTGGCGAAACTACCGCAGTGCGCGGGGCATGAACGCCTGGCGCGACGTGGTCGATTGGGTGGGGGGCTACCCGTTTGAAGTCGCGAAACCCGAGCTGGTGTTCCGTTTCGTTCGCAACCTGGGCTTTGAACTCACCTGGCTCTCGACCTGTGCCGGCGGCCTGGGCTGCAATGAGTTCGTCTTCGCGAAAAAATCCCCGCCGGCGAGCGGGGCGGCGTAAGCCCTCTGCCAACCAGCCCGGATATCGCTCATTTGTCTCCAACCCGCGCCCGCAGCGCGGCCAATTCCATTTCAAGTTGTCGGTTCTTCGCCTCGGCCGCTTCGCGGGCGAGCCGTTCCGATTCGTGCATCTGCCGTTCGTTTCGCAGCTCGAATTCGACGACCTCGCGCGCGACCCGTTCCGCCACACGCGCGGTTCGTTCGGATTCGAACGCGGCAACCGCCGCTTCCTCTGCCGTTTGCAGAATCCGACCCGTCGCGCGATCCCGCAGAACCAGATCCCCGTTCGAATCAACTTCCAGCCACAGGTCGAGTTCTTCACTCGCGATGCGTCCCAGCGAGTCGGGCTGAATCTTGTGGTATCGCCCCGAGCTGAGTCGGTACCCGCAAATCGGCGGATCGAGGTAGTCTCCGGTCGGGTCGTATTGAAAATACTCGGGAATCCCCAACCGGGAATACAACTTCGGCTTTTCGCGGGTGTCTCTGGCGCGGGTGGAATGGGAGGTCGTTTCCAGCACCATGTTGGGAACTTTGCCTTCTTCCCAGAGCTTGTAGATTCCCCGACGCCCCGGATCGACCCCTTTCACAACAAACGCGTCGGGCACGACAAACCGGCGCGGATCCCCGTCGACGTAATACAGCAGGAGATCCCCCGTCACGTACACCTGCTGCCCGGCATACCGGTGTTTGAGCAGTTGAATGACTCGCATCATCCAATCACGATGCAGGTCCGATTCCCCCATCGGTTTTCCATCTGACTCGGGATACTCAATCTCAATGACCGCGTGATCGGTACTCATGGGTCGTTCTCAGCCTCTCAGCCGAAAAGCAGGTGTCCGTGGGAAGTGAGATTTTCCCTGCACTAGAGTCTACCTTCCGCCTGATGGGAATCAATACCGAGTGTGTGACTCAACCACTGGTGGCCGGTGTTGCGCGAAGCGCGGCCATTTCCATTGCGATTAGGCAAACAACCTGTCAATCGATTGTCCACCGTCGACGATCTTCAACGGGCGTCCAATCGGGCTGACATTTTCCGTCGTCGGATCGACCCGCAACGATTTGCAAAACGTCGTGAACAGATCCTGGACCGTGACCGGGTTCTCTTTCACCAGCATCCCGTCATCGCTCGATTTACCGTAAATCTGTCCGCCGCGAATGCCTCCCCCCGCCACCACCGCGTTGAACGCGCGAGGGTAATGGTCGCGCCCCGTGCGCGGGTTGATCCGCGGCGTTCGACCGAATTCTCCCATCCAGACAACCAGGGTCTTTTCCAGCAAGCCGCGCTGTTTGAGGTCGGTCACCAGGCCGGCCAGACCCGGGTCGACCTGTTTCGCCAACTTAGAAACCGCGCTGAAATTATCCTGATGGGTGTCCCAACCGTTGGATCGGACCTCAATAAAACTGACTCCCGCCTCCACAAGCCGTCGCGCCAGCAGGCACCCCTTGCCGAACTGAGAGTCGCCGTAGAGCGCTTTGGTCTCTTTCGATTCGTCACCAAATTCAAACGCCTTGACGTTCTCACTCAGAACCAGCTTGCGGGTCTTGTCGTACAACTGCTTATGTTCCGCGACCACACTCTCGGCACCACGGGCCGCGAATTCGTCTTCCAACCGGTTCAGAAGATCGATCCGGCGGTTGAAACGGGGTGGCCGAACGCGTCCGGCGACATTGCGGGGCAATTCCCCCGGAACCTGAACCACAAACGGTTCGTAGTCGACTCCCAGAAAGCCGGAGCCGATGGTCTGCCCGACAGAGACGACGGAGGGCAGGTCATGCCCCTTAGCGGCGATCTCTTTGGCGATCGCGGCCCCCAGACTGGGATGCCGAAGCGTTCCGGTCGGCACATACCCCGTGTGCATCTGGTAGGTCGCCCGCTGATGTTCCCCTTCTTTGTTGGTCATCGAGCGGATGATCGCCA
>JAPLOC010000295.1 GCA_026692825.1 Planctomycetota bacterium
AGCGGCGGGTGAAGCTAGGTTTTCAAGGAATGGCCAATGCGTTCCATGAGTTCAGGGCCGTCCTCCGCACGTCGAGGGAGGATGAAGGAACAGTCTGAACAAGCTCCCACACTCCAAACGCACCCGCTTGCGATCAGGGAATTCCCCGAATTGTTGCGGCCGACGCCGCAGCGTCCCATAGCGAATCGATGGCGATCCTCCAGGAGTCGACCAACGGAGGTCGCCTCGGAATTCATGGAACGCATTGGCAATCCCTCGAAAACCTAACTCGAACTGCCACCAGCGTCCACGTCGCACGGCGACACTCACCGAGCCGACTTTTTATTGTCCACCCCGTTTTTCCACACCACGTCCTTGCCCCGCGATCGGCAACCGCCGTCGGCGACCTGGAACAACCGCTGATCATTCGATTTGACTCTCTGTTTTCTCGAACCACGAAATTGACTTTGGACAGGTACTTAGCCTCCAAGCGGGTCGTTGTTGTTTTTTTCCCACAATCCCAGTCTCCACAATCCCAGTCTCCACAGTCGCGAAACCGTCAATCACTGGCACCACTTCGTCTCCGTCGCTAGAAGACACTCTACACAGTGTCCCACGTTTCGTCCCGCCGTACCGAACCCGCACGCTCCCCATGATTCGCATTCCCGCCGACCGGCTGACATCCCTGGTTCAAGCCATTTTCTCCCAAGCGGGCTGTCACGCTCCCGAAGATGCCCAGATCGCCCGTCGGCTTGTCGAATCCAACCTGGTCGGCCACGATTCGCACGGCGTGATCCGCGTTTCCTATTACATCGACTGGCTGAAAAAGGACATGGTTCGCGCCAACCAGAAGGTGCAGTCGGTCTTCGAAACCGACACCCTCGCGGTTCTTGACGGCCAGCGCGGTTTCGGACAATCGGTCGGCGAACAAGCGATGGAAATCGCGATCGCCAAAGCGAAAAAGAGCGCCCTCTCCATTCTCGCCCTGCGGAACACCGCCCACCTGGGGCGAATTGGTGACTGGCCCCAAATCGCCTGCGACGCTGGCCTTTGCTCGCTGTTCTTCGTCAACACCAGTGGCTTTGGACTGCTGGTCGCCCCGTGGGGTGGCATCGACCGCCGGCTCTCCGCGAACCCCGTCGCCGCTGGCGTCCCCGTCCCCAATGGTCCCGACATCATCTTCGACATCTCGACCAGTTCGATCGCCGAGGGGAAACTCAAGGTCGCGTTCAATAAGGGGGTCGACGTTCCCCCGGGCTGCATCATCGACCATGATGGCAACCCCACCAATGACCCCAAAACGTTTTACGGCAAACCCCCGGGAGCGATTCTGCCGTTTGGTGGACACAAGGGGTATGGCCTGGGAATCATCGCCGAGATGTTCGCGGGAGCACTGACCGGCAGCGGTTGCAGCGACCCCAACGCCCCCTATCTGATCAACGGCCTGTTCGCGGTGCTGATTGACCCTGACCGCATTCCGAACGACCTGGGTTTTGGACACGAAGTGAGCCGATTTGTCGAGTTCGTAAAACAGTCCCGAAAGGCGACTCCCGATTCCGAGATTTTGATGCCCGGGGAAGTCGAAGCCCGCACGAAACAGCAGCGTCTCGCGGCGGGGATTGAACTCGACGACCTCACTTGGAAGGCGCTGTGCGAGACCGGCGCGGCGCTGGGGGTTTCGGTGACGGTGTGAACTTTGGACAGGATTTCAGGATTTCCAGGATTACGAAAAACAGATTCAGGGGGAGTCTGGTTTCCGGTTACGCCAGAATGTCTCGCACGACCTTACCGTGGACGTCGGTCAGGCGGTAATCCCGACCGCCGAACCGGTAGGTGAGGCGTTCGTGGTCGAAGCCCATCAGGTGCAGAATCGTCGCGTGCAGGTCGTGGATGTGGACCTTGTTTTCCACCGAATGCCAGCCAAATTCGTCGGTCGCGCCGTATGCCTGCCCTCCCCGAACTCCTCCCCCCGCCATCCACATGCTGAAACCGAAGGGATGATGCTCGCGACCGTTTGTTCCCTCGGCGGTGGGGGTGCGGCCGAATTCGCCACCCCACAGAACCAGTGTGTCCTCCAGCAGTCCGCGCGCCTTCAAATCGGTAAGTAACGCAGCGATCGGCTGATCGACCGCCTTGCAGCGGGCGGGCAGGTTCTCGCGCAATCCGCCGTGATGATCCCAGGCGTTATTGGCCGGCGCGTCGAACAACTGGACGAACCGCACTCCCCGCTCAACCAGCCGGCGTCCCATGAGGCATTGCCGACCGAACAGATCGGTCGCAGGATCTCCCACCCCGTACAGCCTTTGAGTCTCCTCGCTCTCCCGCGAGACGTCGAACGCCTCGGGTGCGTCGCGCTGCATGCGGAATGCCAGTTCAAACGACGCGATCCGGCCATCCAACTGGCTCTCGATGACGTGATCCCGTTTATGGAGTTCGTTCAACTGCCGAATGGCGTCGAGCTTCGCCCGTTGGCGATCGAAGTTCCCAGAGGGATCGGTCAGATTCGCGATCGGACTTTTCAGATCACGCACCAGCGTTCCCTGATAGGCGCTGGGGAGAAAGCTTGAAGCCCACAACTGCGCGCCTTGAAAAACCGCCGCCGGGCTGACCACCACAAATCCCGGGAGATTCTGGTTCTCGGTCCCCAATCCGTAGGTCAACCAGGAACCAAGACTCGGTCGCGAAAACGCCTGCTCTCCGGTACACATCTGGAGCGCCGCTCCGGTGTGATTGATGTTGTCTCCATACATGGAACGGATCACGCAGAGGTCGTCGATGCACTTCGCCGTCATCGGCAGCAACTCGCTGACCTCCACCCCAGACTGACCCTGTTTCGCGAACTTCCAGGGAGAGGCGAGAAGGTTACCGGTCTTTGTACGCTCAAGCTTGGGCTTCTCAAACGGGAGCGGCTTTCCATTGTCCTCGATCAGGCGGGGCTTCGGGTCAAACGTGTCGACGTGCGACGGTCCTCCCGGCATGTAGAGAAAAATGCACCGCTTCGCTCGCGCGGGGTGGTGTGGCGACCGGACCGCGTAGGGACGCGCGGCTCGGGCCGTGTCGCTGGTCTCGCCCAGCGCCTCGCGGGCCAACATCTCGGCCAACGCCACCATGCCAAATCCGCAACCGGTCCGGGCCAGCATCTGCCGGCGGGTCAACGCGAGAGGATTGTTCATGGACTACTCCAGGTAGACGAATTCGTTGCAGCAGAGCAGGACGTGCGCGAGGTCGGTCCAACCAGCGACCGGATCCGCAGTACCACCTTGTGCGATCACCCGCCGGGCGATCTGCAATTCCGCGTCACTAGCGGGTCGACCGAACAACTGCTGGTACGCCAACTGAATTCGATGCGTTTCGTCGGTGGGAGACTCGCGCAACCAGCGCCCGGCAAGATGCTTTGCCTGACCGAGAATGAACTCGTGATTCAGTAACAACAGCGCCTGGGGAGCGACCGTGCTGACGACTCGTTTTTCCGTCGACGAATCGGGGTTGGCGGCGTCGAACAAGGTCGCGTAGCCGCTGCGATCCCACCGGGCGGTTTGCACATACAACGATCGCTGGGGAATCGTCAGGTCGTCGCCTGCGGGGCCACCCGCGCTGGGCTCCAATCGGCCCGAGACAAACAGCACCGCGTCGCGAATCGCCTCGGCTTCCAGTCTGCGGGGGGAAAACCGCGCGAGCCAGCGATTTTCGGGATCTTGTTCCACCCCTTCAGCCGTCCCTCGGCTGGATTGCTGATAGACCGCCGACGCCAGAATCCGCCGATGCAGTTTCTTCAGCGACCAGCCTTCCTCGATGAATTTCGCCGCCAGCCAGTCGAGCAGTTCGGGATGACTGGAAGCCTCTCCCAATTTGCCGAAGTTGCTCGGAGTGCGAACGAGTCCTTCGCCGAAGTGCCACTGCCAGACCCGATTGACAATCACTCGTGCCGTCAGCGGGTTCCGTTGGGAAGCGACCCAGTTCGCCAATTCGCGCCGGCCGCTTCCGACGGTGATCGCCGGCTGCGAATCCCCTGCCAAAATCCTGGGAAGCCGACGGGGAACGATCGGGCCCAAACGGGTGTAACTGCCCCGGATATGAATCGGCACGTCCTGGATATTGGGGAAGAGTCCTCCGGGAGTTCCCCCCTCGGTCATGGCGATCGCCAACGGAATCGGCGAGGCGACCTCACGCGACAATCGGTCACGGGTCGCGACCAGTTCCTTCCGACCAGGATCCGAATCGAGCGAATCCGCAGCATGTGCGGTCGCGGTCGACAATCGGAATCTGCCGATCGTGTGAGTGTCGGCGTGCCGCTGTTCGAGTTGAACTCGCAGCGGCGCTCCGGCAGGAATCTTCACCTCCGCCGGGATGTCAAACGTGATGAGATGGGGTTTGCCGACCTGGGGGGAAACGGCCCAGCCGGTTTCGGGTTTGTCGTCCAGCACCATCGCGGCAGTGAACCCCGCCTGTTCAAAATTCGCCTGCGGGTTGATGAGTTTCACGGTATGCGGTGTCTCGACAGACCCGGGGGCACCATACGCGAGTGTGAAATTCGTCAGCACGAAATTGCCATCACTCGCGCGGCCGGGGCCACCCATGGGGAGATTCGTATCCGGCAGAA
>JAPLOC010000296.1 GCA_026692825.1 Planctomycetota bacterium
CTCTCGGCCCACTCGCTGCGTTCGCTGGCCGTGGCACCCACCTTAGCCGCCAAGCGGGCCGTTGACTTTTTTGCCAATTGGACATCGGACCAATGCCTCGGAAAATCCCAGGGGGGTCTGAGGGGATAGAGTTTCCCCAGCTTGGATGCGACAGCTCCGAGTCGTTGCGACTGCGATCCGCAGCCTGAAAATTGTGGAACGGTCGCCGCCGGGGTCGTGCGACGCTTGACAGTGCGGCAATCACGCTGGAAGATCGGCGTTCAAGGGGTTTTCACCCCTTTCGCACAACCTCCGGACCGAACAAGATGTCTACCCGCAAGATCGATATCGAAGAAGTGAACGGCGTGACGATTGCCCGTTTCACCGACAAGAAGATCCTCGACGAAAGCAACATTCAGATCATCGGCAATCAGCTCTTCAGCCTGATTGACGACGATCATCGCCAGAAAGTCGTCCTCGACTTTTCGAATGTCGAGTACCTGTCGAGCGCCGCGCTGGGCAAATTGATCACCCTCGACAAGAAGGTGAAGGCGGCTCAGGGGGAATTGCGGCTGTGCGCGATCCGCAAAGATATTCTTGAAGTCTTCAAGATCACCCGTCTCGACAAACTGTTCAAAATCATGGAAACTCGGGACAAAGCGCTCGACAAGTTTTAGTTCCCTTCGAGCCGGCTTTTCCGATGGAGTCCATTTGGAGCGGGTTGTCGCACGTCGCGTAAGCGGCGCGATACGCCCGCTGGTGGTTTCTACGCCCTTCTCAACCTGTTTCGCGCTGCCTGAACATCATGTCCGCGATCGACGACCAGCAGGCGAAGTTTGAAGTCACCATTCCCAGCGACACGGTCGCCGGGCAGACGATTCAAGACCAGATCATCCGCAAGCTCGAAGAGCTGGCGTACGGCGATCACGATCTGTTTGGAATACGTCTGGCCCTGGAGGAGGCGCTGGTCAACGCCATCAAGCATGGCAACCGACTTGATCCGCAGAAGTTTGTGCGGATCGCATGGCAGATTGATTCGAATGGTTGCCGAATCGAAATCGAAGATGAGGGGGAGGGGTTCAATCCGGTCGAAGTTCCCGACCCCACAGCGGACGAAAACCTGGAGCGTCCCTGCGGTCGCGGCATCCACCTGATGCGGGCGTTCATGAACGCGATCGTCTACAACGAGCGGGGCAATCGAGTGGTTTTGGAAAAGACCCGGACGATCATGGAGTCGGAGCCGACCTCCGAATAATTGCATGTGTTTGTAGCGTGGAATCTATTCCACGGACCGCTTTGGGGCTCGGATCACCGGAACTCCAACGCCCCAGCCAGTTGACACGCGCACGCCCTGTCGCGAGACAATTGCCCGCAAGGCGGCGATTGAATTTTTAGACAGGATGAAGAGGATTGCTGTGGCGGCCGTAAAGTGCCTGTCCGAATTCAATTTCGTGGTTTGAGAAAAAACAGGGACAAATCTCGGTGAGTGTCGATGTGCGAAGTGGATGCCTTTGGCAGGTCAAGATAGGTTTTCAAGGCATTGCCAATGCGTTCCATGAATTCCGAGGCGTCCTCCGATGGTCGACTCCTGGAGGAACGCCATCGATTCGCTCCGGGATCTTGCGGTGTCGGCCGGAACAACTCGGGGAATTCCGTGATCCCCGGCGGGCGGGTTCGGAGTGTGGGAGCTTGTTCCAGCCGTTCCTTCATCCTCCCTCGACGTGCGGAGAACGGCCTTGAACTCATGGAACGCATTGGCCATTCCTTAAAAACCTAGCTCCACCCGCCGCTGGCCCACACTACGCACTTCGGCACTCGCAGTGCCGACCGTCCGCGAAATAAGCAACAAAAACGGTTTGGATTTTGGACAGGTTCTAATCGTGTGAATCGGGGGTTCTTCAATTTCAGCCACTGATCCAGAGAGCAGGAATGGCGAGCGACTCCATCCTGTTCATCCCTTTCATCCTCTTCATCCTGTCAAATTCTTTCCGTCCGTCATACGCACTCGCAGTGCGACATCCGCGATAGCCCTGTTGTAGTCTGTTGACGGCGATCTACTCTCCGTGATCGCCAGCGCACATTACGTCTGTGTCTTTGTCCCGTCCCGCGTGATTTGTTCTCGATTCTCGACGCTGGGCGTGTTCGGCACCAGAATGGTCGCTCCGTGTTCTTGCGTTGACGTCTCGGGTTGGGTCTCGACACTCTTCGACTGCGCTTCGTACGCCGTCCACCATTCCAGCGCTGCCTCAAAAGTCCAGGAATCGACATCAGCACAGGCCGCGAGTTTGCGTTCGAGATCGCGGGCCGTCTGGGGCCGGTCGGCGGGCGATTTCGCGAGGCACGCCATGATCACGTCTTCGAGGTCGGCGGGGACGTGGCGTCCCAGTCGCGTCGATGGCGCGTCGGGGGTCACTGAAGACTGCAACCGCAGCAAGTCGAAGAGACTGTCACTCAGGAACATCGCGGTTCCCGTCAACAGGAAGTACCCCACGCCTCCCACCGCGTACAAATCCACACGTTGATCGACCAGATCCCCCTTTTCGATCGACTCGGGGGCCATATACATCGGCGTCCCGGTGATCGCGTTCGCATGGGTGAGATTCACCTGCGCTCCGGTGGTATCTTTCACCAATCCAAAGTCGACGACTTTGACCACGTCGAACATTCCACCGCGATGATTGATCAGCACATTGGCCGGCTTGATGTCGCGATGGATCAGCCCCAGATCGTGCGCCTCGGCGAGCGATCCGCAAATCTGGCGAAGAATGGAGATGACTCGGCCGGGAGGCTGTGGCCCGAAACGCACAACCAGATCGTGCAGCGTCAGGCCGTCGAGAAACTCCATCGCATAGTAGAACACTCCTTCGGGAGTTCGGCCGAAGTCGTAGATCGCGATCGTATTCGGATGGTTCAATTGACTGGTCAATTGGACTTCGCGCTCAAATCGTTTGAGCGTCGTCTCATTGGTTCGCTCCACATTGAGCAACTTAACCGCAGTGGGACGACGAAGCATCGCGTGATGCGCGCGATAAACCGTCCCCATCCCTCCGGAGCCAATTTCCTTCTGATCCAGTGTGTATTGGCCCAATTGTCTGGCGGCGAGCACCGCCTGTTGCGCGGTGCGCTGCCATCGCGCGAGCAGCCACGTCACGAAGACGATCGCGACGAACGAGAGTCCCAGCAGCGCGAGCAATCCCCAGAACATCCGGCGAACCACGGTCACCGCACGAAACGCCTCGTCGTACGTCACTTCGGTGTTCACGCCAAAACCGTATTCGTCGATCCACGTCCAAGCCCCCACGGACGGTTCACCAAGGTAGTCGCGATATCCGTCGACGTTGCTCCCCGAGACTTTGGATTGAATCGCTGAAGCGACTGGCAGAGTCAACGGGAGTTCATCCCGGTCCTGCGTGGGACGCTGTCCCTTGCTGAGGTCGACTCCGGGATTCTTGAGTTTGAGCATCAGAATCGAGCGGAAACCAGCCTGATCCGGAATCAGACCCGTCGCCTTGAGTTTCTTTTCGAAGCGACTTTCCGAAAGCAGAAGTCCATCCTGGTCAAACGCGTACGTTTCCCCGGTCGCCCCCATTTGCCCCACCTGAAGCAGCCGGGTGAAATCCAGCTCCGGCCGGATTCGCAAGGCCAACACTCCGACAATCACACCGTTGTCATGCACCGGGGCGGCGGCGTACATGGTTGGTACTCCGGCGCGCGGAACATCGAATTGATCGGGAAGCCTGGCCAGCGATGGAAATGGCCGGGACACCGTGGGGTGCCCACTGAACGCCGGGTCCAGAAACACCCCGTGGTCCGCCGGGGCGACTTTCCCCACCAGTTCCTCATGCGTGGACGCGACGATTTTCCAGTCGCGGTTGAGCAGCGCGAAACCCTGGAATTTCTCGTCGGACAACCACGGTTCGAGGCTCGCAACCAGTTGTGCATGCGCGCCCGACTCGAACAGCTCATGTGGTTTCGCGGTCGCCGACATGTCGATCAGATTCACCGCCCAACTGCTGACGCGACGTGACTCGGCGGCTTGAACCACATTGCGTTCCTGCGATTTCAGCCAGATCTTGAGCGCTTCGACGTCCGTATCACGAATGGTCGACAACTGCTCCGCGACCGACTTCATCAACTCGGCTTCAACCCCCGTCCGGATCGACCAACCAACCAGCGAAAGGACGGCGGCGACCACGAGCGGAAAAATCCACCAGTTGCGCCGCGAGGACAACCCTGAAGCGGAAAACGTCCGTTTCAGGCGTTCGAGCCCCCCTGGACCTGGAGAATCGGATTTGGATGCCATGGGATGTGTCGACGAATCCGTGACTGCGAATGCCTGCGAACAACAGCACCAGTGTAGCAACATCCGTACCGCTTCGCGTCTCAATCCACATCCTGGCCGCATGTCACCGGGACGAATCGCCTGCGACTGCTCACTTTCAACGACTTTCCGACGCACTTGCCAGCCCCACCAAAAACCGGTACAATCCGTCCCCTTCCAGGCCGCCATAGCTCAGTTGGTAGAGCGACGCTTTCGTAAAGCGTAGGTCCCGCGTTCGAGTCGCGGTGGCGGCTTTTCCTAAGTTGGTTCCTGGAAGTCCGTTACGTGGTTGGCGGATTTCGGGTCTGGGGTCTCGGAGGCCCCAGTGTTACCAAAAGTGTTACCAACCGCGCGCCACATTTCCTCCGCCGCCGTTTCCGCGTCTCGGCCGACGTAGAACTGCATCGTGGTTTGGATGCTCTCATGACGCATCAACAGCATCAGGATTGCGGGCAGAACGCGCAGGCTCCAGCGGAATCCAAACGCTCTTCGCAGGTCATGGGCGGACGCCCATTTGATCTTCGGTTCCCCCTTTCGCCTTTTGATCTCGGCAACCTTCACGCCGGCCCGCTCGCCGATCTGCGCAATTGTCTTGCTAGCGGTATCCATGGAGGGCCGGCGGCCTCTCGCGTTGTTCAGATTGAAAACGAATCCTCTTCGATCCTGGGGGAATACTGCGTCCAGAAACTGGGCGAACTCTGCGGCGATTGGGAACACGCGAAACTTGCGGGTCTTGTCGGTTGCCGCTTGGATCCGAAACATCGGCCGCTTTCCGTCCAAATCGACCGTGATCTCGGAATTGTCGGTCCAGTGCAAGGCGAGTGCCTCGGCGAGACGCAGACCGGAGAGCCACAGCCCTTCCAGAAACCGTTGCCAGTCGGGCGCGGACTGCGGACCGACGACGTGAACGGTCGCCGCCAGCATGCGTTCGAACTCTTCGCGCGTCGGCGGGCGTCCCTTCATTCCTCCCACCGTGCGGGCTGGGATCGAGATCGTAGGGACTCGCGCCAGTATTCCGCGGCGGTGGCACCAGCGGAGAAACCGCCGAAGTACCGACAGGTGAGATTTTACCGTGAACTCCGATCGCTCATGCGAGCGGAGGTCTCGGCACATGGCGGCCGCTTCGTTCTCGCCGACGGCGGCGAGTCGGTGGGGGTTGATCACCCGTTCGACCAGGCGAAACGTATCGCTCAACTTGTCGCGGGTTTTGGGGGCCAGGCGGGGGAACTCTTCGAGTTCGTACAGCCGGCGGGCTTCCGCCCAGGTCATGTTCTGGACGTCCCCGCGTTCGCCTCGAGTCAAATCCTCCTCCAGGCGGGCGGCGAATCTGTCCGCCTCGCGTTTGTTTCCGGTCTTGGTCGACCGGGTGCGCTTTTGGCCAGTCACTGGGTCAATCCAGCGGCATTCCCAGTGGTTGCGGCCAGCTCGGAGAATCAATCGTACGGCGATCATTGGGGCAGGGACTCCGGTTCACCAGTCAATCGGAAAATCACCGCGAGAACGTCGCCGCCCCACACAAGGGCGAACTTCGTTCCCGGGTTGCGCACTCTTAGGCCGGCTTTGAGCCATTGCTCGACGGCCGCCTGTTTCAGTCCAAGGGACGCCTTCAGGTCATCCCATAAGTACATTTCGTTAGGCCTTACGAGCGCTGGGGCGGAATGGCCGAATTCGGGCTTGCCAGAGCGCGCAGAATCCCTAGAATCGTTCCTGTGCATGGAAAACGATGCCTGTAGCAGGGGATCAGTGTTCCACCGGGAATTGAGCCCTCCAGAGAGTACCAGTCTCTGGGGGGTTTTCCTTTGCGCGGGGCGGGCGCGCCAGTGGGCGGAATATCAGCCCGGATGGTGCCAAATGGGGGGAGCGCGAGCTCTCTGGCGCAAGGCCAGGAACTCCAGCGAATCGAGAGAGCGCGCAGTCCACTGCGCGCCGCATGATGAATTCACGGGAACGGTTTCCGAAGGTCTGTTTCGGGGGCCGGCCCCATCGGCTGTTGAAGCAGCGCGATGGGGTCCCGTGAACTTTAGCGGTCCAAGCTCGTTCGCTCAAGTTCCACAGAGTACGCTTTTCGTTACTCGGCGGAATTGCCGGGTGGCGGTGCAGGACGTGGGAGCGAGATTGCCCGCGAGATTGCGGAGTGATGCCAGTGGCGGTCGGTCGATTTCATCGTCTGCCTCAGACGATCCCACGGATACAGCCGGGGGGCTGGTCTGGCCCTGCCAGAACAACGGGTCCACCCCCTCCGTGGGCGACAATGGCGGGAGTGTACTTGCCGACAGTAGGGGACGCAAGGCCATTGTTTGTTTTTTTCACGATTTTCGGGGAGGGGTCGCGAATGCCGTCAATCGAAATCCGAACTGGTGACGATTCACCGAAGAGTTTGAGGGAAGCTCGAAGGGCTGGGGGCACGTTCAGGGACCGCAACGGGTCGACCGTATTGGCAGGGTTTCTACTGGGAGCCATTGGAGGCTTTTTCGCTGGTCGCGAGTACGTCAAGTACGAGATACGATCGGCGTTGATCTCGGTTCGCGACGGCATCAACGAATCAATGAAGCGAGGCGATCCGCCGAAGAGTAACCAGAAAAGCTCGCCCCCATCGTCAGAGCGACAGAGGCAAGAGCGGAACGACCAACGGTAAGTGTTTTCAAGTCGTGTAGAAGGAATTTGAAATGTCATTCCTCGTGCTGTTTGCTGCTCTCGCATGGCTTGAAGATCCTGGGCATCCGGTCTTTTCCGAGAAGCCGGTTGACCACCTTTCTGAGGCTGCTGTGATTGAATGGTTTGCCATTCATCGCAAAGAGATGAAGGAAACGAACAAGGCCAAAATCGACGCTCTGACAAAGGACATGAAGGCGGCGAAACAGAGCGGCGACCGGGAGTTGGCAAAGCGACTGGAGAAGCGAATTCGAGCCGAACAACGGCAAATGTCGGAACTGAAACGATCACACCCTCCGGTTCCCATGTTTGATTTCGCGAGAGCGAGAGTGGGGTATTTTGGCCGCTTTGATATGACGGACAGTCTGGACTGGTTTGTCGTCGAGAAAGTCACTTCGAAAGGGTCGATGATCTGTACGCGAAGGTTTCAATCCGCAGAACAGAACGACAATGGCTTTTTCATTGTGCGCGGCGTTCCGGTTGATGCGGTGGAAGTGAAATCACCGCTGTACCTCTCAGGAGTATTTCGGGTAACCGATCGCGTCAAGCTGGGCGAAGAATTGCGACTTGTGATTGAACCGTTTGACCCAGAGCCCGCCTGGAAGAAATCTCGGTCGAAGGACAAGTCACCAGACACGGCCGAGCGGTGAGTTACCGGGAATCATTGCCCTGGCGATCCCGCCCAGGTCCCCGCGCCTCGCGGATCCGGTCGAGATCGGTGGCCGTGTAGAACCGGTCGGCAGAGGCTTCGCCGATCAGACTGAAACCCGCCAGAGCTGCAAGGTCGGCAATGGAGAGGCCTGCGACTCCCGCAGCGGCTGCCAGTTCGCGTACCCGGCGGGAGCTGATGGGCTTCCCCGTGGCACTGAGAGCCTCCGCGGCTGAGGTGGGGGTGTAGAGCGGTTTGGTATCGCTCGCACACTTGCGGCGGGGCATGGAGTACTCGGATCAAAAGAGCGTCAGTTGACGGGGATCGCCCTCGGGCGCGAAGGTCGGGAGGGCATAGTAGGGCAGACAGGCACTACGCGCGAACCCGAATTCTGGGATCTCGACTCCCATTTGACGCTCGA
>JAPLOC010000297.1 GCA_026692825.1 Planctomycetota bacterium
GCGGCAAGCTCGGTGATTCCAGCAGATCCCGCAAGACGTATGTCCATTCGCTGAGGTCTTCCCGTCCCTCCAGCCAAACAACGCCGACATTCAGCAATTCGCTGCGGGCGGGATCTGACTCGAATCGCTTTTGCGGGAGGAGATCCTGCCAGACGTAGGCCCAGGCCGCGAGGTTGTCGTGCGGCACAACGCCGCTGCGCATGGAAGACGGTTTGTGGGTCAGCCACTGCCAGCCGAGTTCAATGATTTCGACCAGACTTCCGACATCTGCGGAGAGTTCGGAAGTCTGAGAGTTGGCTGCCTCCGCGGGTTGATCGACCAGCTTCGTCCAGACGAAATGCCAGTCGTCCTGATCCCATTGCCGCTGCAGCCACCCGCGAGCGGACAGGACGAGAGTCCGCTCAGCAAACGGCGATCCCAGTAGGCCACGTTGATTCCAGACCTCCTCCCAGACGAAACTCCAACCGCGCGAGCGCTCCAACGCCGATTCGTCTAGCCACTCGGCGGCGTCCGTCAGCAAACTCGTTTCTCCGGGAAAAGCAGCTCGCAGTTGTTGCCAGAGAACCGACCAAGCTGGTCCCGCATCTCGCAGTGACGCACGGGCGGCGGAGAACGGCGAGTGTCCCAGCCGTTGTTCCAATCGGAGTTCTGGTTTCCTCGCGTGCCAGCAGGCCCACGACGTGCTGACGTCGGCCAACTCGCTCCCGCGCAGTCGAGACCCGACGTCCGACTTCTTCCAATCGGCGGTGACGGTTTCGGCGAGACGATCGAGATCGACGTCTTCCAAACGCTCGGTGATGCGCGGGTCGGCGGAACTCAGCGCACGCAGCAGCAGCCGCAGTACCGTGAGGTTGCTGGCCATCGCACGCCGCATCGCCTCTGCCAGGTCATTGGCAAACGCTCGCGGTGATGCCGGGTCGCGGATCGCGCGATAGATCGCGTTGGAGATGTGCGGGTGCGTCAATCGCAAGAATTCGCCGTCGCCCCCCAAATCGAGAATCGAAAAGTCTTTCTCCTGATTGATCGCGTCAAAGCGTTCGCGATCCTGCTCCGTCAACCATTCGGCCGGAGCTGGCAGATAGAGCCGATTGAGAGCCAGCGGCACCACAAGCTTTTGGTCCAGTTCGTCCGCCTTGAGCCGCTCACGAAAGCGGCCTGCGAAATCCTTGATCGCGTTTGGATCTTCGAACCGCAGCTCGAACGCCATTGAAATCATTAGGCCCAGACGTTCGCTGAAGGCACTGCCGCGCCGCGGTTGCTTGCCAGTGCGTTGTTGGAACCATGCGGTGAAGAGATCCGCTTCCGCCGGATCGCCGGCGGCGGACGGCTGAATTTCGACTAGCGGCAGGCTCCAACGCTCCAAGTGCAACGTGCTGCGCGACGACTCGCGCTCCAGCCGGTCGTGAAACTCCGGGGGCCCGCACGTCACGACGATCGGCCAGCGATAAAACGGCTGAGTTCCGACGATATTGTCCAACTCTGGCAATTCGATGCGCTGCTGATTCTGCGGCGAGTAAAGATCGTCAATGAAAATGAACTCGGGCAGATCGGTACTGTTCGCGTCTCGTTCGGCGCAAAACGCATGCAGCAGCGGCACGACTCGCTGCGCATCGTCCTCCAGCCAGACGGCCGACAATCCGCTCTTCACCAATGATTCCAGAACTTGCAGCAGCAGCACGCTCTTGCCGCTTCCCGATGGACCGGAAATCCACAGCACCGGCAACCCGGTCACGTTTCCGTATTCTTGATTCAAGAGCAACTCGTCGAGCTTTTTGATCGCGTTCCGAACTTGCACATCCCGCGTGAGGAACTGACGGTTTCGCACCAGCGCGAGACTGGGTCGATATCCAACGCGGAGAGGTTGCAGTCGATCGTCGGGATCGGGCGCGAAGTCGGACTCGATGGCGGCCTGAAAGTTCTTCAGCGGTGTCGGGCTAAGGTGCTGGCGAAAGAGTTCGGCGATATCGTCGCGAACGCGCTCGGCGGAAGACTCGTGCCGCCGCAGGCAGAGGTCCAACGCCTGGCGAGCAAACTCGAACGGCTTGTCGAGTCGCTGAAATGTTGCCGCGATGATTCGCCACCACGGATCACGTTCGACTTGCGGCGGATCAAGCCGCTGCTCCGTGATAAGCGCTTGCCAAACCCGTTGCAGTTCGGGTCGCTTCGAAGCGTCTTTCGGCGGCAGCGTGACGGTATCCCAGTTCCAGTCGTCGGTGAGTTCCGAACGATTCCCAACCACTCGGAACCGAGGACGGATCGACGCCGCGCCGGATTTCAAAGAATTCTCGAGGAATTCTGCGATCGTCGCGAACTCGACCGCCGCCTGGGCCATCGCGGTTGTTGTTAGCGTGCGCTTGGCTTGGACACAGACCAGCACGTCGCGAATGGTCGTCGTGAAATCCGAGAGTGCCTCAAGTCCATGTGCGAATTCTAGTCCGCCGACCAGGATGCCATTGCTGGAAACCAAGTGCTCGACGAATTCGGCGAGATGGCAGCGCAACTGAAAATCGAATCCGCTGAGGGCCCGGAGACCCCCTAACGCTCGGCTGCGTTGCTGTTGTTCGTACTCGTGAATCAGTTCTGTAAGTGTCATGGGAAATTGTATCGGTTTCTGAATTTCCCGATGGGCAACCGAAAAGAGACAATTGCAGCGAGAGCAGGTCTGGGGTGATCCGTTTCAGTTAATCCGCGACTACAGATACACTGACGCGGATTCGATGGTAACTCTGCCTAACTGCAACTTCCCGTAGGTCTCCCTTCCCCATTGATTCGACGACATGCTGCCGTTCGCCAGCACGAACTCGGCCATCTCGTTTGGGGCGAGGTGGTGAATGAAGTGCTGGACCCGTCCGAAGTTGGCGTTATCTTTGGGTGCCACCGTGTACTAAAAGTGTACTTCATCGTCCTTCCGGAACCAGTCGGAGTCGTTGAAGAGGGATTGGCGAGCACGTCATCGACCCATTGGCGGGACGCAGTTTCCTACGAAACGCATCCCCAGATCGGAGCGGATGCCGGCCTCAATGTCTCGTAATTCTAGATTCAACTCCGGAATCCAACTATGGAACGAGTGCCAGCCGATTGCAATGCCGGCATTCTACTTCGACTGGGTTGGCACGTCCGCAATGCTCGCAAAACAGTCGTTCAGTTCTCCCAAGTAACTCACATCGTTCTGGGGGCCGATTCTCGCACCAAGTGAATCCGCCACGTTGTGTCGTCGATCCTCCGCAGAATCGGCAGTGTGCGGAACCGGCTGTGACGGCAGCATGTGTTGCCACTAGGCGAATTCTCCCATTTTTCCCAACGTTCGAAGTAGCGAATTGAGCCGGCTCTCGTCGGCCTCGGTTCAGGCCACGAGTCTAGCAGTCCCATCAATCGGGGGAATTGATCCAGAAAATTCCCCGTCACCTTTCGCCCCAATCGGGTAGCTCTACGGATAGAGGCTGTTAACTCGCCTGTTCCCCCGCCAGACAGCACGCCGGTCGCGAAGCGAAGGCCGCTGTGGGCCACTCCCCGATTGGAGATGCCCATGCGTCCACATCCCGACGACCCACCGCTGATTTCCCGCGGAGGCCGCCTGGCGGAACTCGGCAGCATCTTTGCCGCGGCAATTCTGAGGTTCCGCACTCGTTCGGCGTAGGCGACGGAAACGCCCGCATGACTTGAGGTTTCGCCCGAAACCGTACTCCTTGACCAACGTGGTTAACGGTTCCCGAGACCCTCCCCGGACAACAACGAAAACGGCTGAGATTCGGCGACGTTTATCTGAGCAACCGATCATTGCCCGATGGCAATCACACTTTTCCGTAAACCTTTTGCGAGCGACAGGCGTCTTTTCCTGAGCGGCGGCAACGGATTTATCACCGACAACCTTCCTCACAGATTCCAACTCCACGGTTTTCTCGGTCATATCCTTCCTGCGGCTGATGTCCCATCTGGCGTTGTGCGGTACGAGATCCTTCTCCGGTTCGGCGAATGGTCTCGCGAGGCAATCGGTGCGCCCCGATCTGCATCAGGGTTTGTGGCCTGCGACCCTGAATCCATCGGGTAAACCGAGTCGGCAGAACGGACTAGGGGGACACCCATCGGCCAAGACGAATAACCCATTTCTGTTTTTGCAAAAAGAGTAAACATCCGGCGAACCAGTTGTCCGAATCAACGGCCGGACGCTCGGCGAATTCTTCGCGCGGTGAAGGTTTTCGGCATTTCAGAATTCCGCAGAGCGATGGTTTGTCAGGAACTCGAATCGCAATCGTTCTTGCGACCCACTGCGGGATTCCGCTGCGTTCCGACAATGCGTCGAACGTCGGCGTCCCCAGCCTGGAATCCCCGGCTGCCGGCCTTGTGGTCCAGACGGGTCGAGGGGGCACCGCATTGCGGACAAACTCGCTCGTCTTCCGGCAGTTCCTGGAATTCCTCTTTTACGGGGGCATGAGCTAGCGCCGCCCTGGGTTCACCCGCAAGGAGTTCACCCTGTCGTATTCACCCCGCACACTCTGTGCAGACCGCCGCCACGTCGTCGTTCGTGAACGAAAACGAATATCCAGGCCCCCCGCACCGTGAGCATTCCAGCGGTTCAAAGGTCTTGTGGAACGCGTTCCAGTACGCGGTGTAGTCGCGGTGGGCCTGCTTGCGCTGCACGTCGAGCGTGACCGCCAGCGACTGGGCTTTCAGCCGAATCAACACGATCGGCGTCAGGCTCGCGTCGATCGCGTAGCGTTCGTCCAATTCGCCCAACTTGCGACGCAGTTCCAGTTTGACCGCCCGTTCCCGCGCCTCGATCTGAGTGGGATCAACGGGGGATTTCGCTCGTGACGAGGGCGTCTTCGTCTCTCGCAACAGAGCGTTGTAGTATTCGCGCAACCGCTTTTGGTCACGCCCGAGCCGCGTGTCCATCCGCGCCAGAAATTCCGCCGCCGCGCGGGGAACGACCGTTTGAATCCGGCGGGCGGCGACCGCCAAGGTGTCGGCCGCCGGTATGTCACCCGGCGCGCACGGATCGAGAGAAAAAAATGCTCGCAGTGGATCGATGGGAGCGATCTCTGCCCGGGATCGGGAGTTCAACGTGATCGAGACCTGCCCCTCCCAGCACTCTTCCGAACGCAGCAGCGCCTGAAACGTCCAGATATGGTACTCGACCTCGACCGGTTCCGATCCACGCACCCGGACGCGGGCGTTGTGCCAGCCAAACGCGTCGTCAATCGCCTCCTGCATCGCGTCGGTCCGCAAATACTTCGAAGGCGCTTGAAACGCCCCCTCGCGCGGGACCGCGACCTGCAGAATCTGCCCCGCCTGGTCGAGAAATTCCCCCGCCAACCCCACACACAGCGCCCCCGGACGCGCCTGCCACGCGAGACCGAATTCTTCGTTGGGCCAGCCCAGCTTCGAGGCGATTTCGCCAGGCAACAAGGCGCTGCCGAAATCGGCATCGGCGCTCCAGTCGGCCATCCCCCCCGCCTGGTCGAACAACTGCTCGACGAACTCCCGCAACTCTTCCTGTACGGTGCTGACGCTCACTGATAATCCTCCCCGAAGAGCGCTTCGTCGAGTTCCTTCGCTCCCAGATATTCTTCCTGGGCCTCCAGCAGATGTTCGCCCAGTTCGGCGAATGATCGCTCGAGTTCCGTGTCATCTCGCGAGCGGAGCCACATGTTCAACACCAACGACTCAAAATCCTCTCCGCCTTCAACTTCAAACACTCGACCAGTTACATCATGAGACTCAACGCTACCTAAC
>JAPLOC010000298.1 GCA_026692825.1 Planctomycetota bacterium
TCGCGATTCAGAAAGTGCGCACCGTCGACCCCGCGGACGTCTTCTAACCGATGTCAATTCCCATGATCATTTCCGCCCGCAATTTGAATTTCGCGTTTGGCGAAGGGGATCTGCGCAAGCAGATTCTGTTCAACGTCTCGTTTGATGTCGCTCCCGGGGAGGTGGTGTTGCTCACCGGTCCCAGCGGCAGCGGAAAGACCACACTCCTGACGCTGATCGGCGGCCTGCGTCGCACGACCGAAGGGGAGATGACGGTCCTCTCGCGGCCAATGCATCATGCGCGCAAGGAAGATCTGGTCGCGAACCGTCGCGACATTGGCTTCATCTTTCAGCAACACAACCTGCTGGAGTTTCTGTCGGCCCAGAAGAACGTGGAACTGATGTTCCAGCTACATCCAGAAGTCCCGGCGGGCGAAGCGCGGGCCCGGGCGGCGGAAATGTTGACGAAGGTCGGCTTGGGAAACCGTCTCGACTATCATCCCTCGCGACTGTCGGGGGGACAGAAACAGCGCGTGGCGATCGCCCGGGCTCTGGTCACGCGCCCGCAGTTGATTCTCGCGGACGAACCCACCGCGGCGCTCGACAGCCACTCCGGCCGCGACGTGGTCGAACTCCTGCAATCCCGCGCCCGCGACCGCGGCTGCCCGATTCTGAATGGAGGATGGGAGACTCGAGGAGAGTCGCGGCACGGAGGCACGGGGGGAACAGTGATTCGACTCCACGCGGTCCGCGTTTGAGACATGTTGATGGAGCCGCGCCTCCTCATGGTGTACGGGGCCTTGTCCCCGCCTTTCCTTCATCCTCCCAACACCTCACGGCAAGCACAAAATCGTCCTGCCTGCCGGTGCCGGTTGGACGGGATTTCAGGATGGAATGAGATCTTCGCGTGAAAGCCGACGCGGCAGTTTTTGGTCGAGGAGGACATGAACCTCGGGATCAAATCTCTGGAATTTCTGCGGCTCAATCGAGAGCGAGACACCACGATTTGCGATCACGCCAGTTGTCTTCGTGTCCGTGGCTTCGCTCTTGGGATTGAGGACAGCCTGCTGCGACGGCAAGTACCCGTTCGCAATTGGCGGGGAAGGAAACGATCCCGGCGAGTTTCACGTGCCGCACTGCTTGGTAATGGATGACCACGACTGCCTGTACGTGGCGGTTACGATGAACCTGCGAATTCAGAAATTCTCTGTGGAATAGCGTTTGTGTTCCAATTCCCCGGAGAAATCCACTTCGGGAATCCGCCTGAACCAACTGATGCAGATTGATCTTGTCACTTTGAATTGATTCCACGCTACAAACACTCGTTCCGGATTCCTCTGTACCACATAGCGCACGCCGCTCGAAATCACGGTATTGATCCTGGACAGGCTCCTATTGGGACTCCATTCGGTGATCGGGTTCGCCAAAAGTGTCCGGCGGTGTCTCGCTTAAGAGCGCGATTCCGTCGAGTCGGCGGCGCGATTGGCCGTCGGCCAGCCGGTACAACCGCGCGTACCACCCACGAAATTCTGCGAGCTGCCGGTCGATCTCTCGATCGAGTTGTGCGAACGCGACGCGGTTCGTGATAAACCGAAACGCGTCTCCCCAGCCGCGGACTTTGCGGTCAATTTGCGTCAGAATCTGAGCGTATCCCGCCTCGGCCCCGCGACCATCTCGCAGCAGGCTCGCGACCCCATCGGGCAATTGCTGACGGGCCCGCCGCGAGGGGGAGATGCCACTGGGATGGACCCTGCATCCCAGAAAGTCAAAGCCGTCAGCAACCGACGTCAGTACCCCTTTCTGGCTGCCATCGCAGGGGGCGTAGCAGGACATGCCAAGCTCCGAGAGCAGGCGCTGTGCCAATGCAAATCCCGCTTCCGCGGTCCCTCGGTCGGAGGTGAGAATCGCGAAGTCATCGAGATAACGCACCGTGGTCATGCCGTTCGCGTTGAGTTCGACATCAAAGTCACGAAGCGCGATATTCCCGGCAAAAACCGACAGCATCGATCCTTGCGCGACTCCCACCGCGTCGAGAGGAAACAGGCTCAACCAGCGTTCGAGGTCGGCGTGATTCGCCAATTCCGTCTCCAGCGCCGCGGCGAACAGCCCGCAAAACGCCGCGTCGTGGATGTTCTCCGCGACAAATGCTGTCACCCGTTCACGCGGAATGAGCGGAAAGAAATCCTTCACGTCGGACAGTGCCACGAACTTCTGACCCTGCCGGAGCTGCTCGACAATCATTCCGATCGCCTCCGGCACACCGCGTTTGGGATTGCCCGCGAAACTTGTGGGACAGTCCAGGATCTCCGGAATTCTCCCCAGTTCCCGGCGCAGCCGTTCCTCGGAAGAATGCAGGACGCACAGGATGGCCCGTTGCACAATCCGGTCGTGTACGCAGTGGACCGTGATTCCACGTCGAGAACCGCCGCTTTTGCGTTTGGTATATCCCCATTTCGGGGCGAACGCGTAGGTCTCGGTCCGCAATTTCCGCTGGATTTCCCGCAGGTGCCGTAGTGGATCTGACTCCATTCGCCCGAGTTCCGCCGACAGTTGAGGCCAAGCCGTGCGGCGTACCTGCGCCCGAACCAGTCGCCAGGCGCGGTGCAGCGTTTCCAATTCGCTGGCGACTTCGATCAGCTTTCCCATCTGTTTCCCAAAACCATCGGAGATCGCATCCCGCGCCGCCGATCTCCGACTGTTAGGTACCGGCGTTTCCGGGAGCGCGGCGGAATCGCTTCCGTCGCGACGATCCACAGAACCCGTCGCGCTCGCGATCACACGAAAGTGATCGCGGGCACGATGTCGTCCGCATGATTCACGCGAACGGCCGGGCAACGCGAGAGGTCGCCCGGGTGAACTCGCCAATTGACACGTGGAAGACCGGGATCCACCTGATGAACAATCCCCAATCGGACTGTCGCGGCGGCAGATCTGGAATTCCGCCAGACTGGCGAACCGCCGACCGATCGCCTGCGAACCAACGCTCGCAAGCCGACATCGTCGACGGCGACGTATTCATACGCGCCGGCGACCGGTTAGACAAGACGACGCGACGGATCGGGCATTCACTTCTTTTCCGTCGCAGCCACTTGATCGACCCGCCCGTACCACCGGAGCGCCGGGCAGACCACTGCCACCAGCCCGACAACGACAATCGTGCCGATTCCCCCCGAAACCACTGCGGCTGTCGGGCCAAAAGTGGGATCGGAAGGTCGCTGGAACAGATGGGCCACGAAGCCCGATTCCGCTTCCCCCAGTTCGTTCGAGACGCTGATAAAGAGCCCGTTGACCGCCGACACCCGGCCGCGCATGGAATCGGGCGTGAGCATCTGTACCAGCGTGTGCCGAACGACCACACTCACCATGTCTGCTGCCCCCAGCGCGAGTAGCAAAACGCACGAAAGCCCGAATGACCGGGAAAGGCCGAATCCAATCGTAAACAGTCCAAACAGGACCACCGACCAGAGCAGCGCCCGCCCCGCCTTTTCGATCGGCGGCCGGTGAGTGAGCCACAGCGACATCAGAACAGCCCCGACTCCCGGTGCCGACCGGAGCCAGCCCAACCCCCACGCTTCAACCAGCAGGACTTTTTCCGTATAGACCGGGAGCAGGGCGGTCGCCCCGCCGAGCAGGACGGCGACCATGTCGAGCGTGATGGCGGCGAACATCACCCGCGAGTTCCAGACAAACGACAAGCCCATCCCCAACGCCTTCAGTGAAATCGGCTCGGTGTTGCGTGGTCGGGAGCGAGGGGGAATCGCCGACAGCAACAGCAGATACACCAACGCCAGAGCCGCCGCCATCCCATACACGACGGCAGCCCCCCCGGTCAGGTAAATCAGCCAGCCCCCGATGGCCGGACCGACGACCATCGCCGTCTGAAATCCGCCGCTGCTCCAGGCGACGGCATTGCTGAACATCTCGCGGGGAACGATTTCCGGA
This sequence comes from Planctomycetota bacterium, assembly GCA_026692825.1. Classification (GTDB taxonomy): domain Bacteria; phylum Planctomycetota; class Planctomycetia; order Planctomycetales; family Planctomycetaceae; genus UBA10511. The sequence goes on from JAPLOC010000298.1 coordinate 3,922, forward strand.
AGAAACGCCGCCCGGGCCGGTTGCGTGAAGGCGCGAGCCGCGCCAAAAAAACCGAGGATCAAATACGTGATCCACAACGGTCCTTCGACGTAGGAGTTGTACGCCAGAAGAGCCGCGCACAGCGACAAAACGGACATGGTCCGCAGCAGAATCCACCGCCGGTCGAGTCGATCGACAACAATTCCGGCGGGCAGAAACAGCCCCATCACGGGCAAAACCTGCACCAATCCGACCCACATCAACGACAATGAATCTTGGGTGCGGTGGAACACCTCCCAGCCCACCGCCATCGAAAGGGCCTGAACCCCCAGCATGGACAGAACATTTCCGGCCAAAAGCAGTCGGAAATCGCGGATTTTCAATGCTCCATAGGGGTCGTGTCTGCGTTCTGGTTGCAGACCGCGATCTGTGACTCGTTCGGACGGTTCCGATTCGGGTGCGTTCGTCGACATTACCCCTTTGTACTCTCCTTCATGCCGGCGCTCCAAGTCCGGAATCCAAAACATGACTCAGGATCCCCCCGTCCCCCTTCCGAAAACAGGCGGCACAACGCCGCTCGGTTCGCGGGCGTACACGATGTCGCTGGCCGACTTACGCCACGAACTCGGAGGAGATCCAATTCGGGGACTGGATCCTTCACTCGCGAGTGAACGTCTGTTCGAGGTCGGCCCGAACGCACTCCGCGAGGCTCCTCCCAAGCCGCTCTGGAAGAAGTTTCTCGCCCAATTCAATGAACTGGTCGTCTGGATTCTGATCGCCGCCGCCGTCATCTCGGGCGTGCTGGGGGATGTTGTCGATACCATTGCCATATTAGCGATTGTGCTGTTGAACGGCTGCATCGGGTTCTTTCAGGAACATCGGGCCGAGCGGGCTCTGGCGGCCCTGGCCAAACTCTCGGCCCCGACGGCAAAAGTCATTCGGGCCGGTAAGTCTCTGACAATTCCGGCGCAGGATCTCGTTCCTGGCGACCGAATCGAGCTGGAGGCGGGCGACAATGTGCCGGCGGACGCCCGGTTGACACTCGCCTACGGGCTGCGGGTGCAAGAGTCTTCGTTGACGGGAGAATCGTCAGCGGTCGAAAAACAGCCTGCCGAGGGTCTGCGGGGGGAGACCGCGTTGGGGGATCGGCGGAACATGGTCTATATGAGTACGGTGGTGACGGCGGGCAAGGCCGAGGCCATGGTCACCGGCACCGGGATGGAGACGGAACTCGGGCGAATCGCGGGACTCTTGGCGCGCGAGGAATCGGAACCGACGCCGCTCCAGCGCCGGCTCGATGAGCTTGGCAAATATCTGGTGATTGGTTGTCTGGGAATTGTCGCCGTCGTCTTCGCGCTCGAATTCTCGCGCACGGGGAAGTTTATTGATGTCCTCGTGCGGTCGATCAGTCTGGCGGTCGCCGCTGTTCCCGAGGGCCTCCCTGCCGTCGTCACGCTGACACTGGCCTTGGGGCTCAAACGGATGGTTCGACGGCATGTGCTGATCCGCCGACTCCCCAGTGTGGAGACCCTGGGTTCCGTGACGGTGATCTGCTCGGATAAAACGGGAACACTGACGCGAAACGAAATGACCGTGCGGACATTGTACGCCGGGGGAGAATGGTTTCGCGTGACCGGCGGAGGGTATGCACCACATGGCGAATTCCACAAGTTCGCCAACTCTCCCGCCGACGCCGCCCCGCCGGTCACCGTCGACCCGAAACAACCCGGGGCACTGCACGACGCGTTGGCGGTGGCGTATTACTGCAATCACGCCCGTGTGGAACCGATCGAAGAGAATCCACAAAACTGGCGGGTGATTGGCGACCCGACAGAAGGAGCGCTGGTCGTGGCGGCGATGAAGGGGGGAATCGGCTCGGAACCTCCTCCAGGACACGCGATTTTTGAGATTCCCTTCGACTCCGACCGGAAGGCGATGTCGCTGGTCTACGAATCGGGGTGTCATTCTCGAAGCGGCGCGGCAAATGGCGAGTCAGGCACTGCGGGTGCTGGGGCTGTCGTATCGCGACCTGGGCACGGGCGACGTTACTCTGGCGCGGGAAGAGCAACTGGTTTTTGCCGGGCTGGCGGGGATGATCGATCCCCCCCGCGAGGAGGTAACACAGGCGATCGAGCGCTGTCGTTCGGCCGGTATTCGTCCGGTGATGATCACGGGAGACCACCCCGAGACCGCGACCGCGGTCGCGCGCGAATTGAAACTCGCCGGTCCCGACGACGAAACCGTCGACGGCCACGCGCTCGACGCGTTGAGTGATGCGGAACTCAAATCCCGAGTCGACAAAATCGCCGTCTATGCCCGCGTCTCGCCGGAACACAAATTGCGTGTTGTGAAGGCGTGGAAATCCCGAGGGCAGGTGGTCGCGATGACCGGGGACGGCGTCAACGACGCGCCGGCGGTCAAAGCGGCCGACATCGGCATCGCGATGGGAATCACCGGCACCGACGTGACCAAAGAAGCCTCCGACATGGTGCTGACCGACGACAACTTCACGTCGATCGTCAGCGCCGTCGAGGAAGGTCGCGGGATCTTTGACAATATTCAGAAATTCGTCCACTTTCTGCTGTCGTGCAACACCGGCGAAGTGTTGCTGATGTTCATCGCGGCGTTGTGTGGGTGGCCCTCTCCATTGCAGCCGATTCAGCTTTTGTGGATCAACCTCGTGACCGACGGGCTCCCCGCGCTCGCTTTGGCAATGGAAGCCCCGGAATCCGGGATCATGAGCCGACCGCCACGACCGCCGAACGAACCGGTGATCACGCTGTCTCGCGGCTTGCTGATTCTGTGTCATGGATCCCTGGTGGCGCTGGTCTGTCTATTGGGCTTCGCCTGGGCGCGATCGACCGGTTCCGATCAGACCGATCATGCCCGCACGGTCGCGTTTTCCATCGCGGCCTTTTCGCAACTCGCCTACGCCTTTGGCTGCCGCAGCCACTCGAAGTCCGTGCCCGAGATTGGCCTGTTCACAAATCCTCACCTCCTGGCGGCGATCGTGATCTCCGCGGTCTTGCAGATTGCTGTAGTGACCCTGCCTGTCGCGAGCCGGGTGTTTGAGACCGCGTCACTCAACGCGACCGATTGGCTGGTAATCGTGGGCCTGTCGTTGACGCCGGTGACGGTGATCGAATTGACAAAGCTGGCGTTTGCGGTATTTCGGTCACGGTCGCGAAACCCCTGACGAACGTCGCCTGGAATCTCGATCGACAACTTGCATCCCCGGTTTCAACGGCCAACAACGCACTGTGGGCAGCAAACACGCGCCATCCCAAACCAGAAACATTGCCGGCGGCCTGAAAATCGCCTACCATATTCGACATCTGTCGAGTTCAAGATCCGCTTCGAGGTGATTTGCACGTGGCGAAGGAACTGCCGGCTTTGGCCCCTGCCGAGTGGGCTTTGATGGAAGCGCTGTGGGAACGCGGCCGCGCGACGGCCGGCGCGCTACAGGCCGACCTGCAATCGACTCGCGACTGGGCGTACAGCACGGTGAAAACAATTCTCGACCGCCTGGTCGAGAAGGGGTATGTGAAATCCCGTCGCGTGGGCAACGTCTACGAATTCACCCCCCGCGTCCGCCGTGGGGCCGCGGTGGACCGCACACTCGACGACCTGACCGAACGCGTTCTCGATGGCTCGGTCGCCCCATTGATTCAGCACTTGGTCGAACGCCGGGGCTTGTCGAATGACGAAGTCCGCGACCTGAGGCGAATGCTCGACGACTACGACGCGAAGCAATTGGACAGCGGCCACGGAGCCGCGACATGACTGACCCGGTCTCGACCACGCTCGATCAATTCGCCCAACGTTGGGGAGCGTGGATGTTCGGGATCTCGTGGCAATTGGTCGTGGTCGTGGGAGTGGTTTGGGGGGTGACGTGGCTGGCCCGAAACCGGTCGGCGACACTGGTCCACGCGTTGTGGTTGCTGGTTCTCGTGCGATTGCTGATCCCCCCCTCGTTCGCATCCCCCACAGGTTGGGGCTGGTGGGTGTTGCCAGCGGATCAATCGACGGCACCTTCCACCGCCAGTTCCGTGGCTGTCAACGTCCCACCGGCGGTCGGAGCGTTTCCTGAGTTCCCAAACGGTCACAACCCAAATTCCGCTGGAGGGCTTCCCTCGATCCCGGGGTCAACACCCGATGCAGTGAATCCCGACGAGTCGACCTCCCGTCGGCCCCAGGCAGTCTCCCGCTGGTTGAGTTACCTCATGCTCGCCTGGGCGGGAGTCGCTCTGTCCATGTTGGTTCTGCTGGCGGTCGGTTCGGTCCGCGTCTGGATGTGGGTTCAGACCGCCGAGCCGATTGACGACCCCGATCTCTACGCGCTGCTGCGCGACTGTCAGCGACGGGTGGGGTTCAATCGGCCGGTGGAACTGCGGAATTCGGAGGCGTGTACCACCCCCGTCGTCGTGGGGCAGTTCCGCCCGACAATTCTACTTCCGCGCGCCGTTTTGGGAGAGCTGACTCTCGACGAACTGCGGGGTGTACTGCTGCATGAACTGCACCATTTGCGGCGGGCCGACGCGATTGTGAATTTCGCCCAGGGAATTCTGACAGCCCTCTACTTTTTCCATCCACTCGTGTGGTGGGCGAATTCACGAATTCGTGAATGGCGGGAACTGGCCTGTGATGAATCGACACTTCTCAGCATGCCGGGGGGCAGGCGCGCCTACGGCGGCGCAATCGTAAAGGTGACCGAGATTTTTGGTTACGCGTCCCCGCCTTTGGCGTTAGGGGTGATGGAATCCAAAGGGCCGACCCGAAAGCGTCTTGAGCGGATTCTGTCGACCAACCCCAGATCGCCGGCGCTCCCGCGCTGGCAGGTGGCGTTTGGCTGCCTCGTCTTGGGAGCCGTCCTGTTGCCGGGCGCGGGGGCGACACGATCGGGTCCATCGACCGCCCTGGCACTCGAGTCGCCGGCCGCCTCTGATCCGTCGGGACGAGATCGACCGGGGAACGACACCCCCCCCGGCCCGGCGTCCATGGTGCCCCGTTACCGCTGGCGGATCGGCGACTCGTTGACCTATTCGGTATCGATCGAGGTGGACGTGGCGAACAACCCGCAAACACTCTCGGGCGCTCCCGTCTGGCGCGTGGTCGACAGCGACGCATTGGGGACGCGACTGGCCTGCGACGGTGAATTGACCGCGCGACAGCGCCCGCGCCGCATCGAACCGGGGAGGTTGCCATTCTCCTTCAGTCCTTCGTATGAGCAGTATGGTCGCGCTCCGTTCGAAGACTCCCCCACGCTGGAAGTCGACGGTCGCGGCGTCGTACATCGAACGACGGGAGATTCGAACCTCCCCTGGCTGCTCGGATCGCTGTCGGAACTGGTGATCGTTCCCCTGCCGGCCGACAGTGTGTCGCGCTGGACCGTGAATTCCGAGCCGAAAGTCGCCCTCTCGATTGACTCACCGGACAACGGTTTTGGCTTGCCAAGCCGCCGGTCGGCGCTGGGACCATTGCGAAGCCGTCCGACGATGCAAATGATTGACGGCCGCATGAACGCGGTCTACTCCCTGGGAAAACGCTCGAAGGATTCTGTGGAGATCGAGCGAGTCACCACGCTGGTCTCGCGGGAACCAGGTGGTGGAACCCCGCAAATGAAACTCGAGGGCCAGACAATTTTCACGTTTGATCTGGCGCGGGGCGTCGTGGGAGCCGTCTCGGGCCGATGGAAGTTCACGAAACTCGAGGGGGGATCGGAAACGGTCGTACCGATTCGGCTGACCGCGAAATTGGTCACCAATACCGATCCCGCAGCATCACCGACAGAACCGTAAATGCCACGGAAAACCCGACGGCTGACGCCAGTCGGTTCGTCGGCGCGATTGAATCGCCCCATTCTGACCGGTTGCTACGACGGCTGCCGCGACAAAGGATCTTGCTTGGCTTCAATCCGCTTTGCCATTCGCGAGGCCATCACAGCACGGCGTTTGTGAAACCCCCGGGCGATCAGTTCGTGTTCGTCACGGGCTTCGACCTGGAATGACAACAGCGTGCCGTCGATTCGCACCAGTCGTGCCGTGCAGGTGACGCGCTGTCCCAACGGCGTCGCGGCCAGATGTTCGACATCGACGTGAACCCCCACGGTGATCTCGCCCGGTTCCAGCGCGGGAAGGGCGGCATCGAGAGCCGCATGCTCCAAAAACCAGATCAATGAGGGGGTTGAAAGCACAGGAGGCAGGCCTGCGCTCGAAAAATCGATCGCATGTTGCGGTTCCACGAGGAAGACGCGCTGGGCAACGGTTCCGGTTTTGGGGGATTCGAGCATCTTGGGAAGATTTCAAACAGAATTGAGGCCGCCGTGAATCAGATCGGCGCTCAGGTACCGCAGTTGACGTGGACGGCGCAACCGGCTGAACGCACCAAACAGATTATGGACTGGAACGTCAGATGCGAGCCAACGCAATCGCCACGCACCTGAGCGCAGATCTGATTCACCTGCCGGGCGACGGGGCAAGCGGTCTGCGTCCCGTGCGGGCACCCGATGTTAGCCTCCGATCTCATTCACCGGCCCCGCAAGGGGGCAGGGGGCTCGAGTGGAAAATGCCTCAATTGGAGCCCCGCTCGGAAGAAAAAACAAACCCCGCCGACATTCAGAAAACGTCGACGGGGTGAAGTCAGGATCCTGGAAACGCGGCAGTCGGGTGACCCGCGTTCGTAACGACAGGACTATTCCTTGTCGCGGAACTTCTTGTGGCAGTCGTTGCACGCCTTGTTGGCGGCGTCGAACGCCTTCTTCGCACCGGCGGCGTCTTTCGCCTTGAAGGCGGCGGCGGCGGCGGTCATTTCTTTCTGGAAGTCCTTCGACTGCGACTGCCACAGCGGCTTGTCGGCGTCGGCCTTCACTTCGTGGGTGTCTTCATGGGTTACCAGCGCCAGAATCGCCAGGACGCTCGCGTCACGGGCAGTCGCCGCCAGCTCGTCGTCTTTTTCCGGGAGCTTCCGCACGTTGCGACGCAGCTTGCCGTTGCGGGCGTTGACTTCCTTCATCAACGCGCCCAACTTGGTCAGCTTGTTCCACTCGGCTTCGGGCTTGGCACCGGCGGCCGTTCCACCAGCGGCTGCCTTGACGGCGTCGAGACCCTTCTTGGCGTCTTCGAAGCTCTTCGAATTCCAAATCGCGATCGCGCCATCACGGACGTCGGCAGCCGACGCCTTCCATTCGGGCTTGTCTTCCGACTCGATCACCGCCTGAGCCAGAACGGCCAGCACACCCGCGTCACGGCCCAGACTCGAGGCCTTCGCTTCCTGGTACTTCGACGCGTCGGCCAACGACTCTTCCAGTGACTTGATCTTGGCGTTCGCTTCGATCACCAGGTCGGCACCAGCCGCCACTTCCTTGATCTTCACCGGGGCACCGGCGAAGCTGGGAACGACGCACGCCACGGCGACCGCGACGGCACACAGACTCAACAAACGGGTCCGCAACATCTGGGAACTCTCCTTCACAATGGGGTTGCACGGAAATTCAGACTCCACCCCCAACCGCCCCGCAAAAAAACGGGTCGAAAGCCGACGCGCGTGGACGTCGACGGAATGGACTCATCTGGCAGGAAGCGACAGTCTCCAGGTGCGACGAACGCCCCTCCGCTGTGAGGAGCCACTCGATCGACTGAATTCCGCCGCCCGGGTGGGGTGGGGACGTTACAAATCGACGCAGATGTCCACTATTCTGAGCCGCACGCGGGAATCTTGTCAACCGTCAAGGAAAACTCGCCAACCCCTCCATGTGAAAAACGGGGTGAGACCCAGCGGCCAAGACCCGTTCTCCATTGCGCGACATACCAACCTTGAAATCATCCCGCTTGTCAGACATCCCGTCACACCCTTAAGATCCATCCCAACTGTTCTGGATTCTCTTTGGAACCGCTTCCGATGGATGGCGCTTTGATCGCTGCGATTTCGACGCTCTGCGCCGCAGGTGTCGCGATCGCGCTGGCCGTTCGGCAGCCCCTCCGCCGGCTCCGGCGTGCCAACGAAGAGGCGTCGGCCCGAACCGCGTTTCGCCAGCAGCGCGAGGTTTTGGAAGCGAAGTTTTTTGACCTGGCAGCCCGCAGCGGCAAGCCGCGTGGGTTGAAATGGATCGATGTGGAATTCCTCGACGATTTGGGCTTCGCCCGCGACCGCCAGACCGGCTTGCTCGCCGCCTTCGTGAGTGTGAACATCCGCTTCGAGGCGATCCCGGGGGGAGACATGGAAGATGTCGCCGCCGTTGGAAATGTCCGCGACGCCTGTGCTCTGTTCCATTACGAAGCCGGCGGTTGGGGCACTGGAGGAAAGACGTTGTTCAACGTCAGTCCCCGGGAAGCGATCGCCCGGTTTCACACCCAGTTCGAACCTTTGGCGGAATCCGTGGTTCCTGCCGTTTGAAGCGCTCTTCACAAGACAATCCCCTCCTGTTCGACCACAGGCATCCCTTCATGAAATCACTTGCTCCACTGGCCCGATGTGTTGTCCTGCTGGGCGCGGTCACCTGTGGCCTGGTCGCCACGCAAGCCGTGCGGTCGGCAGACGCACCCGCCGAATCGGTCGACCGTCTCAAACGGGATCTGCAGTACCTGTCGAGCGATGAACTCGAAGGTCGCGGCGTCGGGTTGAAAGGGCTGGACCTCGCCGCCGACTACATCCGCGAGCAATTCGCCGCCGCCGGGCTCAAGGTCGACGCCGTCAATGGAACGCCGTTCCAGCCGTTCACTCTTCCGACCGGTGCCAAGCAAGGCCCCGTGAACACTTTGGAAATCGTTGGTCCCGAAGGAGCGAAGATCAATCCGACACTGGCCACCGATTTCACGACGCAATCCTTTGGGGGTGCCGGGGCGTTCTTTGGCGAGATGGTTTTCTGCGGCTACGGCATCGAAGCGGCAGACAAGAACTATAACGATTTTGAGGGAATCGATCTGAAAGGCAAAGTCGCGATCATTCTGCGAAAGGTGCCTCAACAGGGAAACCCGCGCGGGCCGTTTTCCAGTGGACGCGGCGGCGTAGGACCGCATGGCGAGTTGCGGACCAAAGTCATCAACGCGGCGACCAAGGGTGCCGCCGCCATTCTGCTGGTGAACGATCCCTACACGGGGAAGAATGACTTGGCGCAGGGGAAACAGCAGGTTTTGAAACTCGCGGAGCAGGTGGCCGAGAGCGCTGTGGAGTTGGAAGCGATTCCTTCGGAGGAAGCGGACAAAGCGGCTGCCGGCAAAGCAAAACTGGCGGAATCGATTGCGAAATACAAAGCCGGCAAGGGGCACCTGCCGAGCGAACCGTCTGACGATCTTCTCAAGTTTGGCTATGCGGGTTCGGAACCGATTCGCGAGATTCCCGTGTTGCACATCACGCAGAAACTCTGCAACCAGATTTTGAAAGGAGCGATCAATACAACGCTCGATGACCTGGAAGCGAAGATTGACCAAACTCAAAAGCCTGCGAGCCAGGTGCTGGCGGGGTGGAATGCGGGAGGGGTTGTTTCGTTGGAGCGGACGCAGGCGACCGTGAAAAATGTGATCGGGGTCGTGGAAGGTGCTGGACCTTGGGCCAACGAAACCATTGTCGTCGGCGCACACTATGACCATGTCGGACGCGGCGGGAACGGCTCGCTCGCCCCGGGTTCCACGGAGATTCACAACGGGGCCGACGACAATGGTTCCGGAACAGTCTCGTTGTTGGAGCTGGCCCGGCGGATTGGTGCCCGCGCGGAAAAGCTTCCGAGACGGGTTGTGTTCATCGCCTTCACCGCCGAAGAACTCGGACTCATTGGATCGGCCCGGTACACCAAAGAGCCGGTGTTTCCGCTCGAAAACACCATCGCGATGTTCAACATGGACATGGTGGGGCGTCTGTCAGAAAACAAACTGACGGTGTTCGGTGTCGAAACGGCCAAACAGTTTCAAGACGAGTTGAAAAAACACAGTGGCGAAGTCGGTGTCGAATTGGTGATGAAACCCGAAGGATTTGGTCCCAGTGATCATTCGTCGTTTTACGCCAAGAAGATTCCCGTGCTGCATTTCTTTACGGGCTTGCACAGCGATTACCACCGCCCCGGCGACGACTGGGAAAAGATCAACTTCGAGGGGGCCAATAAGCTTGTTGATCTCACGGAGCGATTGATTGTCCAAACCGCACAACGGGAAGCGAAGCCAGAGTATGT
>JAPLOC010000299.1 GCA_026692825.1 Planctomycetota bacterium
CCGCGTCGCTCGCCTGCTCTTCCAGTTCCTGAAGGTGGCGACTGTTCACGGTGAGGTGTTCCCGCATGGCTTGCGCCGCTTCGTCGGCATCTCCCGCGCGAACCGCTTCCAGAATCCGTTCGTGGTGCTGGTAGGCGATCGATGCCCCATAGATCCGCAACGTCTGTAGCCGGCTCTCGGTCAGCAGGTCGTGAATCGGTGCCAAAACCAGCGGAAAGAACGGATTCCCGGTTGCCTCAGCCAGCAGAGTGTGGAACTCCCCGTCGGCGCGAACATGCGTCGCCAATGACCGCCGGGGACTCCGCAGAACGTCCTGCAGTTTCGCCAGCTCTTTCAAATGTTTCGCTTTGCGATTCAGGGCGGCGTGGGCCGCGATCGACGTTTCGAGAACCAGCCGCACTTTGGCCAAATCGGCCAGCCGGTTGGGTATCTCCCGCAACAGTCGCTCGTAACCCAAAGAGACTTGACGGCCACTGGGAGGAGTCACGCGGGAGCCCGATCCCTGGCGACTTTCGATCAGGCCGAGACTGGTCAGTCGGCCCAGTGCTTCACGGATGACGGAACGGCTGACCTGGAACCGCGTACTGAGCGAGCGTTCTGCGGGAAGCAATTCCCCTGCCGAAATTTCGCCGGAAACGATTGCCCGCTCCAATTGCAGGCTGATCTCAGAAACACGGTCGACAGCGGATTGTGGAGACATGCCTCACGCGCACGGAACAGTGCGGCGCGCTTCCTGTCGGCACCGCTTGACATCGTACACTTCGCGGACGATCGTAGAGATTGGTCAGACCAGTTGCAAGCCGCCCTCGGACGCGCTTGGCATTCGGTTTTCCAGACGTCGTTTCGCGCACAGACCGCCAGGATGCCTCCGATGTTGAACCAGACTTTGCGTCGCCTCTTTCACGATTCGCGTGGCGGATTGCGCCTGCGCAAGATCGGCTGGAGTGTGGTCGCGCTGGTTGGTCTCACCGCCACCACCTTTGCCGACGAGGCGATTTTTCGGGAACGCGTGGCGACCATTTTCGAACGCCATTGCGTCCGCTGCCATGGTGACGAAATCAAGGGGGGACTTTCTCTGGTTGACGCGAAGTCGGCGGCGCAAGGGGGCGATACCGGGGCGGCGTTTGAAGCCGGCAAACCCGACGAGAGTCTTCTGCTGGAAATGATCTCGGGTGACAAGCCGTCAATGCCTAAAGGGTCCAGCCCACTCGACCCGAAAGAGGTCGCCGCCATTCGGCAGTGGATCGCGGGTGGGGCGAAATGGCCCGCCAACGCAAAGCTCCGCAATCGACAGTTTGAAGGATCCACCTGGTGGTCGCTTCAGCCGTTGACGAAACCGCCTGTCCCAGCGGTCGACGCCGCGCACGCCCATCGGGTTCGCAATCCGATCGACGCATTCGTACTCCAGAGGGTGGAATGATTTTTGAGCGACAACGACCCGCGCGCGTATGAGAACCTTGTCGATCGCTTACTCGACTCTCCCCGTTACGGCGAACGCTGGGCGCGACATTGGCTCGACGTGGTCCATTTTGGCGAGACCCACGGGTACGACAAAGACAAACCGCGTCCCAACGCGTGGCCCTATCGCGACTACGTCATTCGAGCGCTCAACGAGGATCTTCCCTTTGGCCGGTTTCTCGAGCAGCAGATCGCGGGCGACGTGTTGTTCCCCGGGACACGCGACGGCATGGAGGCGCTCGGGTTTCTTTCGGCCGGCCCCTGGGATTTCATCGGGCACGCCGAAGTTCCGGAATCGAAGATCGACGGCAAAGTCGCCCGGCATCTCGATCGTGACGACATGGTCACGAACACCATGCAGACGTTCGGCAGCCTGACCGTGCAGTGTGCCCAATGCCACAATCACAAGTTCGACCCGATTTCGCAGGAGGACTACTACAGCCTGCAGGCAGTATTCGCGGCGATTGACCGGACCGATCGACCGTACGACGTCGATCCCAAAATTGGAGCGCGCCGTCACGAGTTGAACGCCGAGCGCGCGGCGCTCGAAAAAGACCGCAACGACCACACCACCCGGATCGCCGCGCGGGCCGGAGAACGGCTGACAACACTCGATCAGAAGATCGCCGAGTTGAAGAAGGCCGCGGCGGGAACGGCGTTGCAGGGGGTCGAATTTGGCTATCACAGTCAGATTGAACCCAAGGCAGACACGCTGAAATGGGTGCAGGTGAATCTGAAAGATCCCGTTGAGGCGCGGGAAATCGTCTTGCGTCCGTGCCACGACGATTTCGGCGGCATCGGTGACGGATTCGGATTTCCGGTGCGATACCGTGTGGAAACCGCCGACGACGCGGAGTTCACACAGAACGTGACGGCGGTGGTCGATCTGACGGCGAACGATGTCAAGAACCCCAAGTTGATGCCTCTGCGATACCCGCTGGCACCTCAGGGCACGCGGCGTGTGCAATTCGTTCGGCTGACCGCGACGCGCCTGGCACCACGCAGCGGCGATTTCATTCTGGCGATTTCGGAACTGGAGGTGCGCGACGCGGAGGGGAAGAATCTGGCGAAGGAGGCGAAGGTCACCGCGCTCGATTCCATCGAAGCCCCTCCCCGCTGGCGGATGTCCAACCTGACCGACGGACTATTTCCGGTCGACAAGTCGGAGCCAACCGGGGAACTGGCCGACGTTGTCGCCGAGCGTGACACGCTGTGGAACGCCACGATGCGTCCGGAAGAGCGCGAGGCGCTGGGCGCGATCGGGGCGAAGCTCGCGCGGATCGGGGAAGAACTGTCAACCTTTCCCGCGCAGAATGTCGCGTATATTGGTGCGGTTCACAAAGGAGAGGGGGCGTTTCGCGGGACCGGTCACGACGGCGGCAAACCGCGAATGATCGCGCTGCTGGAACGGGGCAACGTCGAGAAACCTTTGCGCGAAGTGAGTCCGGGGGCACTGTCCGCGATTTCCGTACTCCCCGCGCGATTCGAATTGCCGGCCGGGGCATCCGAAAGCGCCCGGCGGGCCGCTCTGGCCCAGTGGCTGTCCGATTCCAAGAATCCGCTCACCTGGCGATCGATCGTCAATCGGGTCTGGCATTACCATTTCGGCAAGGGGCTGGTGGAAACCCCCAACGATTTTGGTCGCAATGGGCGACTCCCCACGCATCCGGAACTGCTCGACTGGCTGGCGGCCGATTTTCGGGACGGAGGACAGTCGCTGAAGCGGTTGCATAAGTTGACGGTCGAGAGCGCCACCTATCGCCAGAGTTCAGCCGAGACGCCACGCGCCGCGGCGGTCGACGCCGACAACCGGTTTCTGTCGCGCATGAGCCGGAGGCGGCTGGAAGCCGAGGCGATCCGTGACAGCGTGCTGGCGGTCTCGGGCAAGCTCGACCTGAAAATGGGTGGCCCCAGTTTTCAGGACTTCGTGGTCGAAAAACCGGATCATTCGCCCCACTATGAATATGAACTCGCCGACCCGAACGATCCGAAAATTCACCGCCGAAGTGTGTACCGGTTCATCGTCCGATCGCAGCAGCAGCCCTTCATGACCACGCTGGACTGTGCCGACCCGTCGATGCAGGTCGACCGCCGGAACGAGAGTCTGTCGGCGCTGCAGGCGCTGGCGCTGCTCAACAACGGTTTCATGTTGACGATGGCAGAACACCATGCGAAAAAAATGAAAGGAAAGTATACGCAACTCAAGGATCAGGTTCGGGTCGCGTTCACGGAATGCACTGGACGGACACCGTCCAAAGTGGATCTGGCGGAACTGGTCAAATTCGCGAAAGAACAGGGGTTGGATAACCTCTGCCGCGCGTTGTTCAATCTGAATGAGTTTGTGTTTGTCGATTGAGTGGTTGAGCCACGGGATGAACGTTCGAACCCGGCACTGATTCGCCTCCGGGTAAGAGAATCAACTCACGCTGGCGGTTGGCTGATGGGTGGCACTCTCCTTTCAGAGTCCTTCGAGGAGTCGATCCGTTGAGCCGCGCGGGCGATGTTGCGCAGCATGCCGGAGAAGATGAACTGGTGCAGCGGGAACAGCGTGTACCAGTAGATGATGCCAAACAGTCCAACGGGATCGAAGAGGGCAGTCTGGCGAATCGTACTCTGCCGCTCGTCGCCAACGACTTCAAATTCCAGCCAGGCGCGACCCGGGACTTTCATCTCGGCTTGCAGCCGCAATCGACGGGATGGCTCGTAAACTTCCACCCGCCAGAAATCGAGCGTGTCGCCGACCCGCAACAGTTCCGGATCGCGGCGTCCGCGACGAACGCCAATGCCACCGCACATCAAATCCAGGAATCCACGCAGCGACCAGAGCCAGTTGCCGTAGTACCAGCCCGTTCGACCGCCGATCCGGCGAATCGGTGCAAAGGCTGCCTCTGCTGATACCGGAACGGTGGTCGTTCGTGAGTCGACGAGACGGGAGCCGAAGCGCACCCCGCCCCAACTTCGGGGATGCCCGCCCGATGAGAGGGCATCGGACCAGCGTGTTTCGGCAAATTCGCGATCTTCATTCACCAGGGCTCGGGCAATCGCTTCACGCACCGACCGCGGTCGAACCGGGAAGGTTTTCGCCGCCAGGGTGTTCGAGACCAGCGTGGGATTGCGGAGGCTCTCGACCAACTTTCGGCCGACCCGAGCGTAAAGCGGTGTCACCAGTCCGAGCCACAGGCTCGACAGATGCGGAGTCAGGAGCGGTACTGGAATCATCCAGCGACTGAGACCCCTCTGACGGGCGTACTCTTGCATGATTTGCCCGTACGAGAACTGATCCGGACCACCGATCTCATAAACCTGTGAAGGACCGTCAGCCAGTTCCAGTGCTTCGAGCAGATAGGCCAGCAGATCCTCGATCGCAATTGGTTGCGCCAGGACGCCCACCCACCGCGGACAGATCATCACCGGCAAACGTTCCACCAGCGCTCGAATCATTTCAAACGACAGGCTCCCCGAACCAATGACGATTGACGCCCGGAATTCGATGACTTGCGGATGATGCTCCCGCAGGATGTTGCCCGTTTCCTGGCGGCTGCGAAGGTGTTTGGAAAGCTCCTGGTCGGGATTGCCGAGCCCGCCGAGATAGATGATTCTCCGAACACCGGCCGCAGATGCAGCCTGAGCGAAGTTGGTGGCCGCCATCCGGTCTTGTTCCGCAAAATCGCGGTCGGCCCCCATCGAATGCACGAAATAATAAGCCATATCGACGCCGGCCAGAGCCGCCACGAGCGAATCCGGTTCGAGCAGGTCGCCTGCAACGACATCGGTGGTTGGGGCAACTCGGCTAGTCAGCGACTCAGGTCTTCGGGTCAGGCATCGCACGCGCTTGCCGCGTCGCTCGAGCAGCGCAAGAAGTCGACCACCGACGTATCCGGTCGCGCCGGTCAACAGAACGATTCCACCATCACGCTGGGCCATGAACTCGCCTGATTCGTTCATCGAGCGAATCCAATCGTAGAGGGCTTCGACCGCACGGTCATTTGCACCTTGGTGAACCGCTGCGCGTCGGGAAGAAAGGGGCCATCATAACCACGAACAATGCGAAACGAGAAACTCGATTGATGTCAATTGCTCCAACGCCCGGCGGGCGTCGATGGAAAATCAAGGATTGATGGCCGACTCGACCTGCACGCAAGCAAAAACGACGAAACGCATGGTCCAACTCGTGGGCCATGCGTATTCGCGATGTGGGGTTCACGTCGTGGAAAACGTCGGTTGCGGCAATTCAGGCGCCGGCGACAGATTAACGTCGGCGTGCCGTCCGCGTCTGGGAGTACATGACCCGACCCGTGGTGGGACAGACATGCGCCACGGCCTGCTGAGGCTGATGATTTGACGCGGCCCCCTTGACTGGAGTCGCCGGGGGAAGGAGGACTGTGTCGATCACGTGGATCACCCCGTTCGAAGCGTCGATGTCGGTCTTGACCAGTCCGGCGTTCACAACCTTGGCCTTCCCATTCGTGATGGAGACAGACACCTTTCCGCCCTGAAGAGTTGTCACTTCCTTGCCTGAGAGCAGGTCACTGGAGAAGACACGCCCGGCCACCACATGGTACTTCAGGATGCCGGCCAGCTTCTCCTTGTTCTCGGGTTTCAGCAACGTCTCGACTGTCCCTTTCGGGAGAGCGGCGAAGGCATCGTCCGTCGGAGCGAAGATTGTCAGCGGCTTGTCGCTGGAAAGTGCTTCGACCAACCCGGCAGCCTTCGCGGCGGCCAACAGGGTTTTGAAAACTCCCGCCTTCTCCGCCGTCTGCGGGATGTTGTCGGCTGAGGGCAAAATCACCTGGTCGATGACATGGATGACGCCATTCGAGCAGAGGATGTCTGCCGTGATGACGTTGGCACTGTCAATCTGCACGTTCCCTTCGTCGACTTTGATGTCGACCCGTTGGCCGTTGACTGTCGCCGCCGCGTCCAGCTTCACGACGTCGGCCGCAAGCACTTTCCCAGGGACGACATGATAGGTCAGCACAGCGATCAACTGCTTCTTGTTTTCCGGCTTGAGCAACGTCTCGACCGTCCCCTCGGGCAGCTTGGCGAACGCCTCATCCGTGGGGGCGAATACCGTGAACGGCCCTTTGCCCTTCAGGGTTTCAACAAGTCCCGCCGCCTTCAGGGCCGCTGCCAAAGTCTCGAACGAGCCCGCCTCGACGGCTGTCGTCACAATGTCCTTGCCGGCCGGCTCCGCCGCCAGCGCTCCGTTCCCCAAGCTCAACGACACCGCAGCGATCAACGCCAATGCAGCGCTTCGAATCAACATGTGTTCTCCCTCTCCTGAGTTCCCAGAAATCAACCGAACGACCCGCCGTAAAAAATACGTTCAAATCGTTCACATTCGGTGAACCGCAGCGGCGGCGGCAGGTTAACCTGTTTCTTTAGGAATTCTGAAAATGGGTGGTACAGGCCGAAATTTCGAGCAATTCCCGCAGGTATTTGTCATTGATCATTCCGTGGGACCGCGGTTCCGTGCCCTCAGTCATCGGTTCGGTGGCTCCGTTCCGGCATCGGTCCGAAGTTGAACAGAAGCCAACGAAGGAAACGAAGAGTGCGAAACGACCGGAATTCAGCGTACGGGCATAGAGTTTCCCCGACTCCCTCCGGATTTCTTCGTTGCCTTCGTTCACTTCCGTTCCAATCCGTACACTTGACCTGAATGAGTCAAGTTTCCTTGGCAGAACCCGTCCCAGACAGACGAAGAACAATCAGACTACGACCAGCTCGTGTCAATCGTTTCCGGGCGCAACCGGGGCAGCGTCGTCAAGTGGTGCCGACTGACTCAGCCGGCCAGGGGCGCGACTTGGCCGGACGCTTGGAATTTGGGCCGAAAGAACGAATTGGGGCAACAGGACCGGCAATCGGCTGAGCCCATGCAGGGACTCTTCGCGAATCGATGAGTCAAGTCAGTGACGTAGCGGGCAATAGCCGTCCTGCCACTTTCTCGCTCCCTGTCAACGTGGCAGATCATTGGAAAATGCGGTCTCCAGGACTGCAATGAGCCTACTCTCGATGCTCTTTGGGTGGCCCGCACCTTTCCCCTCCCAGCGCGCTAAAGTGACAGACTAAGGCGCTAACGCTGGTTCCGCTGGCGTGACTGGCACCTTTACCGCGCTGTAACTTGGATTCGCGCCTCGGTCCCTTCGATGTGCGCGAGGCCCCAATCGGCGATCGACTTCAGAACTGGCAGCAGAGTGCCCCCCTTCAGCGTGAGACGGTAGGCCTCACGGCCCGGGTGATCATCTGAAGCATAACGCTCGATCAAGCCGTGCGACACCAGCCGGTCGAGACGGTCGGCCAAAATGTTGGTTGCGATTTTTTCGGGTGACGCGCAGAACTCCTTAAACTGCGACTTGCCCGCCGCCAGATCACGAATGATCAACAGTGTCCACTTGTCGCCAATCACGTCGAGTACGCAGGCGACAGGGCAGGGCGATCGTCTGGACTTGCGCATGGCGGCCGAGGTCTGTACTGGGGGATTCCGCCAGAACGCTCCGGGCGGATTCACAAATTCGATCTTGAATCTAACGCCGGCACTTGTAAAATGCAAGTACATCACTTGCAAAACGCAAGTGTGATATCGGCCCGCAGTTCGTGCCCGCGAGGACAGAGCTTGACCAGACTTGACCAGCATCCCACCGTGGTGGCGGTTCGCAATCGGGAAGCCGCACCAGCCCCTACATCCCTGTCCTCCGCCGATTTGCGGGCGATCTGTCTGGCCGCCGGAGCCGACGACGTCGGCTTCGTTTCAATCAACCGGCCCGAAATCGACGATCAGCGGACCGACATCCTGCAGGCCTTTTCCCAGACTCGAACCCTGATCAGCTTCGTCTGCCGCATGAACCGCGAACCGGTGCGCAGCCTCAACCGGTCGGTCGCCAACCTGGAGTTCCATGAGGCCACCGATCAGGTCAACGAGGTCGCCCGCGAAATCGTCCGCCAGCTTGAAGACCGGGGAGTCAGCGCCCTGAATCCCTCGGCGGGATTCCCCATGGAAATGAGCCGGTTTCCCGGAAAAATCTGGGTTGTCTCTCACAAACCGGTGGCGGTCGCCGCCGGACTGGGGCAAATGGGGGTTCACCGCAATGTCATTCACCCCAAGTTCGGCAACTTCATCATCCTGGGCACCATTCTGTTGGCGGTTGACGTCGACGTTGAAACCCGCCCCATCGACTACAACCCCTGTCTGGGCTGTAAGCTGTGTGTCGCGGCCTGCCCCGTCGGTGCCATCAAGCCCGACGGCCGCTTCGATGCCAGTTCGTGCATGACCCACAACTATCGGGAATTCATGAGCGGCTTCACCGACTGGGTCGAACAGGTCGCAGACAGCCAAAGCGGCACCGATTACCGCCGTCGCGTCCCAGACAACGAATCGGCCTCCATGTGGCAGAGCCTGAGTTTTGGGGCCAATTACAAAGCGGCGTACTGTCTGGCGGTCTGTCCTGCCGGCGAAGAGGTCATCAGCCCCTTTCTTGCCGACCGTAAAGGTTTTATGGAGCAAACGATCAAGCCGCTGCAACAAAAGGATGAGACCGTCTACGTGGTGCCCAAGTCCGACTCAGAGGAGTACGTCGCACGAAAGTTTCCGCACAAAACGCTCAGGCGGGTTGGCGGCCTTCTGCCTACGAGTATACAGGGCTTCCTGTTCGGGATTCCCATTGTGTTCCAGTCCGGCCAGTCGCAAGGGCTCGACGCCGTGTACCACTTCACCTTTACTGGTAACGAAACGGCACAGGCCACGGTGACCATTCGTAATCAGCAGGTCGAAGTTCAACCAGGACTGGTTGGCACGGCGGATTGCGCGGTGACGGCCGAT
>JAPLOC010000300.1:0-1137 GCA_026692825.1 Planctomycetota bacterium
GATGGGCTGGTCGACTTGCGGAGCAAGTTTGCCGTGGTTCCCCTTGAGATCGGTGTGCGCATCCCAGCCGCCGCCACCGCCGTTGCCATGATAAACCTGCACGAACCGCACTCCCCGTTCGACCAGTCGCCGCGCCGAGAGGCAGAGTCGACCGAACGGCTGTGTCACCGGGTTGTCGAGTCCGTATTGCTTTTGCATCGCCTCGGTTTCCGATTCCAGTTTCATCACCGACGGTACCGACGCCTGCATCCGAAACGCCAGTTCATACGACTGAATGCGGGCTCGCAGCGCCGCGTCCGACGGGTTCGCCTGCTCGGCGGTCTGGTTCAGGCGACGGAGCAGCTCAAACTCGGCGACCTGTTCTTCTTGAAAGACGTCAGTTCCAGGTGAAGCGAACGAGAGCGGGTTCGCCGGGTCGACACGCAGTTGCACACCGGCGTGCGCAGGCCCCAGGTAGCTCGCTGAGTGCGCTCCCTTTCCGCCACAACAAACATCGGGGCCGTCGCCCAATACGACAAACGATGGCAGGTTGTCGTTGAGCGATCCCAGTCCCCAATGCACCCAGGAACCGATGGAGGGATGGTAGCCGTCAAAAATGTGGTGCCCGGTGTTGAATTCATACTGGGCGGCGTGGTCGTTGTCGGTACACCAGACCGACCGGACAATTGCCAGGTCGTCGACATGGTTGCCGATGTGGGGCCACCAGTCGGCGACCTCCACTCCGCTTTGCCCCTTCTTCGAATAGCCAATCTGCAGGGGGTAAATGGTCGACAGCAATTCCCGTGGCGTGCCGGCGAAATCACGCACGTTGCGACGGTAGTAGGGGGACTTGACCACCGTGTCGGCATACGGGGATTCGCTGATCGTCTTGCCGGCGTATTTCGTCAGTTCGGGCTTCGGATCGAAGCTCTCCATATGACTGACGCCGCCGAGCATGAAGAACCAGATCACGCTCTTCGCTTTGGGGGCGAAATGAGGCTGGCCGGTGGGAGGAACCCAGTCGTCGGCCTCGTTCCCCCGGGCGATCCCGTCACGTTGCAACATCGCCCCCATCGCCAGGCCGGCGAAACCGAGGCCGCAGTCCGCAAGAAAACCACGCCGCGAACGACCACACATCGCGTGAGGAACAAGAGAGGA
>JAPLOC010000300.1:1146-3488 GCA_026692825.1 Planctomycetota bacterium
AAGAGAGGAGTGCGCGTGGGACATGGCGAAGGCAGACACGTGGAACAAAGGACCAATGACAAATGACGCTCGACTCACTCCAGCGAATAACTGCAACTGGGACTTGGAAATCGAATTTGTTGTGTTCGACTCTTCGCCCAGCCAGACTACCGCACCACCAGAAACTCGTTGTAATTCACCAGCACATGCACCAGGCTCTCCCGGGCGCGGTCGTGCGGATCTTTCGCCGGCTTGATTGTGGCCGCCGGGCCAGTGGGGACGGGAGTCAGTCCCGTACCACCGACGTATCGCGCTGTCTGTTCGACCAGGTATTTCTCGCACAATCGACGCTCGTCTTCCCGTGGCGTGCGAGCCAGAACCTGTTCGAAGACGCGTGTCACGAACTCGGGGTCATCCACTGGAACGGAACCAGCACCTGTCGCATCACCCGTCGCCAGTTTGCGCGCGATCCGCCGGGACTGATCGTAGGCGAAGACGCCGTTCACCAGCGCCAGCGCCTGCTGTGGGACAATGCTCTCGTCGCGCTGATAGCATTCCGACGCGTTCGCCGCGTCAAACAGTTCCAGCATCAAGGCCCGATCGTCGGGTGTGTGTCGGAAGTACAGGCTGCGGCGCAGAACGGAGTCGGCCTGGTTCGGCTCAAGGTCGACTCCACCGCGAGTCGGGTCGAGAACCCCCGCCAAGTGTAGCAACCCATCCCGCACCACTTCGGCCTCCAAACGTTTCGAATTCGCCCGCCAGTACCAGCGGTTCTCCCGGTCGGAAGTCAGATTGGGATCGTCGACACCCGACTCTTGGGATTGCATCCGATAGGTATTGCTGGTCACCATCAGGCGATGTATGGCTCGGGTACTCCAGCCGCGCTCCATGAATTCGAGTGCGAGCCAATCGAGCAGTTCCGGATGGCTGGGACGTTTCCCGTTCAGGCCGAAGTTAAACACGCTGGGGACCAATGCGGTACCGAAGTGCCGGAGCCACATGTGATTGACCGCGACCCGCGCCGTCAACGGATTGGCCCGGCTGGTAATCCAGCGAGCCAAGGCCAGTCGGCGGCCGGTGGTGGAATTGGCGTATGCCGTCCCCAACGGGGTGTACGACGGATCCTCTTTCGCCAAAGCGGCGCGGGCGTCGTCGAGCGCCTTGCGTGCGACGGCGAGTTTCGCTTCGGCGTCGGCGGCCGCTTTCATGCTCGCTTCGTTTCCGGGCTGAACGGCATTACGGGCTGTGTTGGAGGCCAACTCCGCAACGGAGACCGCACTTTCCGCTATCAGAACGGCGACCTGGCGTTCCGCTTTCCCGGCGGCCATCGCCAGTTCCGTTCGATTTGTCGGCGCGGGCTCGGTGTGCTTCGCGATTTCCGCAGCGACGCGGGCCTCGATCGCAGCCGCCTCCGCGCGGGCCAGCGTCAACGCTCCCTGTAACGCCGGCTCTCTCCCCCGGGCCTGAGCGATTTGAACTTCGAGATCAGCCCGCGTCTGCATACCAAATGGTGACAGTGTGGGAGTCGCGGTACTTTCCGCCAATCGCAGCTCCGCCGAGATTGGTTCGATCCGGAGTTCGTGAAACTCGGCCGTCGCGCTGTGCAGCCAAAGCGCGAAGCGCCCCGCCTGCCGCGGGGTGGGGAGCTTGTACGCGATCTTTAGTTCGCCGTTGACCCAGACATTGAGGAGCGAACCACGAACCGCGAGATCAACCGTCAGCAGGTCGTTCAGTTTGAAAGGGAACGGCACAATTCCCGCCTGCGGATACGCCTCAACCCCCGCCACACGATGAAACGCCTGGACGGTGGAGGTGGTGTTGTTGGTGGCGGTGTAGACCGCCTGCCAATCGCGGGCATTTTCGGTCACGTCGAAACTGACTCCCACCGAATGCACGCTCCCGGGTTCCAGCGTCTTGTAACGAACCCGCGCCTGAAAGTCGGCGGGATGATTCGCCCGGGTGACCATCGTCAGAAACGAACCGATCTGCTTTCCGACCAGATGCCCGTTCTCATTCTCCCACTGGCCTGACAACACCTGCCAAAGATCGGGGCGGGGCTTTTCGAATGTCTCCACCAGAAACGGATCGCCGGCAGATGCGACTACAGGAAGAACCGCGCCATCAGCCAGTTGAGCCAACTTCTTTTCCAGCGAGACAACGCCGTCCGCCACGCGACGAATCTCCTCCTGGGCAGCGACAACCCTCCTCCGGCAGCCCGCGATCAATTCCTCCCGAAATTCGGGACGCAATTCGGGGTAATAGGCCCCCAGGGGAAGTGGAATCGGGGTGATCGCGATTTCACCCGTGCCCAAAACCGCCGGGACTGCGGGGGACAACGGTTTTTCAGTCACCGGGTCTTTCTC
>JAPLOC010000300.1:3504-5901 GCA_026692825.1 Planctomycetota bacterium
CTGCGCGTCGTAGACAATGTCATTGCCTTGTGCGAGCGTCGCTCCCGGCGGAGCCATTGCAGGCTGGTTGCCGGTCAGTTTCTCGGGCTTCCCGGGGACGGGATCGGTCCGCACGTCGTACGGTTCGAAGAAGGCCCGGAAGCGATAGTATTCTTCCTGCGAGATCGGGTCGTATTTGTGATCATGGCAGCGGGCGCACTTGAAAGTGACACCCATCAACGCCATGCCGGTGAACTCGACGGTGTCTTGCAGCCAGACATGCCTGTTGAAGACGTAATAGTTCCGCCCCAGGAATCCCCCCGCCCGTTGCAGATCGAGATTGCCCGGCTCCAGTTCGTCGGGAGCCAGCATTTCAGTCAGCATCTGGTCGTACCCTTTGTCGCGTTCGAGCGATTCGACAATCCAGTCGCGCCACCGCCAGATATGCCGTCGGCTGTTGCGGAGTTCGTTCCCCCCCCGGCTGCCGTACCAGTCGCTGTACCTCCAGATGTCCATCCAATGGCGTCCCCAGCGCTCGGCGTAGCGGGGACTGTTGAGCAACCGGTCGACCACCTGTTCGTACGCGTCGGGGGCGGCGTCGTGCAAAAACGCCTGCAATTCCTCGCGTGTCGGAGGCAGGCCGGTCAGGTCGATCGTCACCCGCCGCAACAACGTCGCGCGGTCCGCCGGGGGCGCGGGTTTCAAACCCCGGCGTTCCTGTTCGACCGCGATGAACGCGTCGATCGGATTCTTCACCCAATCGGAATGGATGACGGTGGGAGTCGCGACTCGTTTGGGGAGAGTGTACGACCAGTGGCTGCGGGGATCGGGGGGCGTTTCCTCGGCGGGTGCCTTGGCCCCCTGATCAATCCAGGCCTTCAGCTTCGCGATCTGTTCGGGCTTGAACGGTTCTCCCTCACCGGCGGGGGGCATTTGGGGGACTCCCTCGCGGCCCGAAATCGCGTCGATCAGCAGGCTGTTCTGGCTGTCCCCCGGTTCAATCGCCGGCCCCCCCACTCCCCCTTTTTTCAATAAGTCGGCGGTGTCGAGGCGCAGCTCGTTCTTTTGACGGAGCGCTCCGTGGCAGGCGACACACCGCGTGAGCAACGGCTTGATCTCGGCCAGATAGTTGACCGGTTCGTCGGCGGCCAATGGGTTGGGGGACAGCCAACCGAAGATTACGAGAACCCCCCAAAAAACGCGTTGGGAACGGACGGACTGGGTCGACATCGATTCGGGAACCAACGTGGGGAAGCACCGCGGAACGAGTCTTCAGAATAAGCAAAATCTGATGGGTGGGCAAGACGCGGCAGGGAATGCGACGCAATCGTTTACGTTGACACGCTGGCACGCCCCACCATATCTTGCGGTCAGGTGGACCGCCTCACGATGGGACGGATCAACCACCGGCAAAGAAAGCCCCCCTCCGCGAACATCGCGGCGGGGGGCTTTCTTTGTTTTCACGCGACAGTACCGCGTTGGTCCCCGGTTCCGAAAGCACTCTCATGATTCACGAAGTCTCTGGCGACATTCTGCTGACCAAGGCTCAGGCGATCGCCCACGGCATTTCCCCCAACGATCCATTTGACCACGGGTTGGCGCTGGCTCTGCGGGAGAAGTGGCCGATGATGCACAAGGACTACCGGCACTACGCTCACCAGTCGCACCCGAAGCCAGGCGAGATCTGGGAATGGGGTGGTTTCGGTGCCCGGATCATCAACCTGTTGACACAGGAGGGGGGCTTTGACCACGGCTCGCGCCCCGGCCACGCGTCGCTGTCCAACGTCAATCACTGCCTGAAGCGGTTGCGACACGCGATTGAGAAGCTCGAGCTGACCAGTATCGCGCTCCCAAAACTGGCGACAGGCATCGGTGCGCTGAAGTGGGAAGACGTGAAGCCGCTGATCGTACAGCATTTGGGTGATCTCAAGATTCCCGTGCTGGTCTATTCGGAATTTCATGCGGGCGTTCAGGCGAAAGAGCCGGTGTAGGGTTGGGGGGCTCGACGAGGTAGAAACGTGTTGGCGAAGCGGCAGCGCCCCGGGTCGTTCGCATGGCCCAGGGGCGCGTTTTTTCGCATCGGGCGCACATCGGGGCAGGCACTCCGGATCGACTGGTACGCCGTTTGCTTTTGGCACAGGGCAGACGCTCAAAGCGTGTTCCATTGACTTGATCAGCGCCCGCGGAGACTTTCATGAGACTGCTGTCCAAACTCGCCCCGTTCACCCTGCTTTTGGTGCTGTTTTGCACCGTTTCGGTGTCTGCCGACGAGGTTGCGAACGAACTGACTGCCACTGCCCCAGCGGCAGTCGACCCCCGTTTAACCCCCGACAAATTCAACGCGGCGAACACCGCGTGGATGCTCACTTCTTCAGCACTCGTGCTGATGATGACGGCACCCGGGTTGGCCATGTTCTA
>JAPLOC010000301.1 GCA_026692825.1 Planctomycetota bacterium
GGGTGGCGGCGGCGGTGGTGGTCGGACCGCGGGGAAACCTCCCGAGGCCCCGCACAATAACAACAATAACGCCAATCGTGGCCCGGCGATGAGCCGACCTTCGACGGGACAGGCCGGTGCGAAGCCCGGTCCTGGAAACGCGCCTGGGGGAAATCCGGGCGAACGTCCCGCCCCGAAGCCCGCCGAACGTCCTGCCCCGAAGCCTGCGGAACGCCCCAATCCGGGAACGGTCACCGGAGCCAAGCCGAATCCCGCACCCAATCCCGCCGAGCGACCCAACCCGGCCCGGCCCGGTGTTCCTGGCCAGAATCCAGGGGCGAATCCCGCTCCTGGTACGGCGAATGTCGCCCGGCGGCCTCAGAACCAGAACCCCATGAATGACTTCTTCGGCAACCAGAACAACGCCGGTGCGGTCGCGGGAGCGGGGGCCGGGCGTCTCCCACCGGGTCAGGGTCAGCCAGGACAAGTCCAGCCAGGCCAAGTCCGTCCGGGTCAGCCTCAACCTGGGCAACCCCAGCCGGGGCAGCGTCCCGCCGCAGGGAACCTCCCGGGGATTGGTGCGAACAACCAGCCGCAAAAACGGCCCGGGAACCGCACCAACGTTGGCAACACTACCGACAATCGCGTTGTCGCGGGGAACAATGTCAACAAAGTGAATAATGTCAACGACAATAAGATCAACCGCGGGGGTGATACGAACATCAACGTCGGCAATGTGAACGTTGGCAACAGCGTCAACTATGCCAGCAACAAGCAGGCCTGGGTCGACAACCAGCACAACAACGGCAACGTCGTTCGCGCCAACACTGGAAACCGCTACTGGGGCGCTTACAACAACACCGGGTTCCACGGTGCCGTGGTCGCGGGGGGCTACCCCTACTACCGCGCTCCCGGTTGGGGGGCTCCCGGCTATGGCTGGCAGGCGGCCACCTGGGCGGGTGTTGGTGCGTTTATGGGTGCCTCGCTCGCGAATCAGCAGCCGGTCTACTACGCGTACGGAACTGGTGGAAACGTCTATTACGAAAACAACACCGTGTATGTCGACGGTCAGGCCGCCGGGACTTCGCAGGAGTACCTGCAGCAGGCCCAGGCGCTGGTCGCCGCCGCGCCACCTGCCGATCAACAGCAGGAATGGATGCCGCTGGGAGTGTTCGCGTTCACCCGTGAAGACGTTCCCGACTCGCAATCGATGCTGGAACTGGTGGTGAGCAAGTCGGGTGTCGTCGCGGGAACGTACCACAACGAAGCGACCGGTGTGTCCCGTCCGGTCAAGGGGACTGCCGACCCGAATTCGTTGCGGGTCGCACTGGGATTCGCCGACGGCAAGAATCCCGAAGTCGTCCTTGAAACCGGAATCTATAACTTGACCCAGGATGAATCGCCCGCGCTGCTGCACATCGGTGCGGACCAGTCGCAGCCTGTCATGCTGGTGCGACTGCAAAAGCCGGAAGGCCAATAGTCGTAGCAACGTAGTTAACTCAAATCTGTGCGAGCGGCCTGACTGCGGATTCCTGCTGTCAGGCCGCTTTGCGTCGGGTGGTCGCACGTCGCGAACCCTGCTCACCTCAGAATCCAATTCGCTCGATTTCAGGAACCGTCACTTGAAAACGTCATTCGTCGTCCTGCTGTGCGGTGCGTTGCTGGGCTGGCTCGCGGCTGTGGATCTGGTTCCAACCGCCGTGGCGCAGGGACAAAAACCGGCCCCCCAGGCGACCAAGGGGACATCCAAAACGCTTCCTCGTCCCGATTTCAAGTTTTCAGGCAAGGTGGGCAAGACCTATAAGGATTCCGATCCACCGCAATTTCCGCAGCCGGTGAAGGCTCCCGCCGGTGCCCCAAATGTCGTGGTGATTCTGCTGGACGATACGGGATTCGGGCAGTATTCGACGTTTGGCGGGGGAATTCCCGCTCCCACGCTCGACAAACTGGCTGCGGAAGGATTGAAGTACAACCGGTTCCACACCACGGCTCTCTGCAGCCCCACGCGGGCGGCGTTGATCACCGGTCGAAATCACCACTCGGCGGCGACGGGAGTCATCACCGAGGCGGCCACCGGTTACGATGGGTACACCTGCGTCTTGCCCAAGAGCTGTGGGACAATCGGTCAAGTCTTGCAGGAAAACGGCTACGCGACCGCATGGATTGGCAAGAACCACAACACCCCGGCCTGGGAAACCAGTGCCGCCGGCCCGTTTGATCGCTGGGCGAATGGTTTGGGATTTGATTACTTCTACGGCTTCAACGCGGGGGACATCAATCAGTGGGATCCGGTGCTGTTTGAGAACCGCAACCTCGTCGAAAAGAGCCCCGATCCGAATTACCACCTGACCGAAGATCTCGCCGACAAGGCGATCGCCTGGACCCGCAAAGTCACCAGTATCGCCCCCGACAAGCCGTTCTTCCTGTACGTGGCTCCCGGCGCGAATCATTCGCCGCACCACGCGCCGAAAGAGTGGATCGACAAGTTCCAGGGGCAGTTTGACGGCGGTTGGGATGCGTACCGGACGGCGACATTCCAGCGGCAACAGGCCCTGGGCATTGTCCCCAAGGATGCGAAACTGACCGCTCGCAGTGAAGGACTTCCCGAATGGGATTCACTCCAACCCGGACAGAAAAAGATCTACTCTCGGATGATGGAGGTCTTCGCGGGCTTCTCGGCTCACGTGGATCATCACATGGGACGAATCATCGACGCGGTGAAGGAACTTCCCAACGCCGACAATACGATCTTCATCTACATCGTCGGAGACAACGGCTCGAGTGCCGAAGGGGGACTCGAAGGCAGCATCAACGAAAACCTGTTCTTCAACGGATATCCCGAGAAGTGGGAAGAGAATCTCGAACACATCGACGAGTTGGGTGGCCCCAAGTGGTTCAACCACTTCCCCAGCGCGTGGGCCCACGCCATGAACACCCCGTTCCAGTGGACCAAACAGGTCGCGAGTCACTTTGGCGGCACGCGGAATCCGCTGGTCATTTCCTGGCCGGAGAAAATCAAAGATCGCGGTGGAATTCGGTCTCAATTCCTGCACACGATTGATATCGTGCCCACGCTCTATGAAGCGATCGGGGTCACCGCGCCAGATTCTCTCAACGGTGTCGTACAGAAGCCCATCGAGGGAGTGAGTTTTCTCAAGACATTCACCGACGCCAAAGCTCCCGAGACCCGCAAGACGCAGTATTTTGAACTCCTGGTCAATCGTGGCATTTACCACGACGGCTGGATGGCTTCGAGCCGCAGCTTCGTCCCCTGGGCGCCAGTGCGCGGCGAATTCGACCCGCTCAAGGCGAAATGGGAACTCTACAACGTCAACGACGATTTCACTCAGTCGACCGATCTGGCGGCGGCCAATCCGGCGAAGGTGAAGGAGCTGGAGGAGATCTTTTGGAAGGAGGCGGCGAAGTACAACGTGTTGCCGCTCGACTGGCGGGCGGTGGAACGGTTGAACGCCGAACTTCAAGGTCGCCCCAGCCTCGCGGCGAAGCGAAAGTCATTCACCTACTACCCGGGGCAGATCGCTCTGCCCGACGGTGCCTCGCCTCCCGTACTCAACAAATCCTTCACGATCACCGCGCATGTCGAGATCCCCGAATCGGGAGCCGAAGGGATGATCTACACCCACGGCGGTCTGACCGGAGGTCTGGGACTCTATCTGCGGGAGGGGAAGGCGCACTTCGTCTACAACATGCTGGCGGTCGAACGCTATACCGTCGTCAGTTCCGAGGTTCTGCCAAAGGGGAAGACCGTCATTGGAGTCGACCTGGTGTATGAAGGCCGGCCTGGAGAACGGGGGAAATCGGCCCAGGTGACAATGACGGCGAATGGCGCGAAAGTCGCGGAGTCGAAGTTCGCCCGCACTGTCCCGTTGCAGTTCTCACTCGGAGAAGGTGTCGATGTCGGACTGGATTCCGGATCGGCAATCGACTTCACCTACAAGTTGCCATTCAAGTTCACAGGAA